>JAEWAA010000388.1 GCA_023391955.1 Bacillota bacterium
GTGGTGTAGGTGCCGGTGTCCGAATCCAGACGGATGGTGATGCCAAGAATCCGCTCCAGATCCTTCAGGAGAATATAGGAGCGGCGGCCTTCCACATACAACGGTCTGTCCAGGGTGAATACCGCATTGTCCGCCAGCCGGGTGACCGAAGCTTTGTCCGGGCTGAATTTGAACAGGGTCCCGTTATAGTTCATGCCCAACTGGTTGTCTGCTTTGTCCTTGTACAGCTCACCGCCCAGCTGCTCCAGGGTTTCGCGAAGAGGCGCTTCTTCGCCGCCCTTTTCCTTCACGGCGGTAACCCGCCGCATGATCATGTTATGCAGGGTTTCCGGCTGCACATAAGGGCTGCCGGCATTAAGCCGGGGCAGACGCATCGGATCGGATTCCCGGGTCACGATCTTTGGCATAACCGTAAAGGCGTAACGGATTCCGCCGTCCTGAACCGCCGTAATGGCTTCAGGATTATAGATGCCGAAGGGATAGGCCATGGTATCGCCGCTTCCCGGCGCATAGGAATCCAGCTTGGTCCGGCAGACAACCGTGTCTCCGGTGACGCGGGATTTGTATTCGGTATCGGTTTCCGTCCGTCCGTTCAGTTGGAGCCGGTGGGTCAGATAGGCCTTGCCATTCTGCTTTTCATGCTGGCTGTCGGTATGGCTTTGGAGCTCGATGAAGCCCTTGCGTTTGCCCAGCTTGGTCAGCTCCTCCCGGTTCATGAAGGGAGTTGTGCCTTTCTGCGGATCATCGGTGGTGCCGGTGATAACGAAGCTTACACCGGGAATATCCAACTGCTGAAGCACCGGATACGCGTTGGTGTAGAAGCTTTCATATCCATCGTCGAAGGTGACCAGGACCGCATTGTCCGGGACGGCAGCTCCCTCCATATAAGCCTTGAATTCATCCAGGGAAATGAAGTTATAATGCCGGCTTTCCAAAAAAGACAATTGGTTGCGGAAGAGCTCGGTGCTGATGGTGCCAGGTCCCTTCACCGTATCGCTGACATGGTGGTACATGAGAACAGCAACCTGATCCTTATATAGAATATCCGGCTCGAAGGCGCTTAAGGAAGAGACGGCCATGGTGAGACCGAGACCGCATAACAGGCTGATGCGCAAAAAAAGCTTTTTCATGATGGGGAAATTCCCTTCTGTTGAGATTGACCCGTGTGTGCAGGATGCTTCAATTGGGGTTAGCGGTTTCTTGGCCGAAATCGTATAATAACGGAAGAGACCCAAGTGAGACCATCATTATTATAGGCGTAAAAAGAGACATTGACAATGAGAGGAGAACTGCGTAGGATGAAGGATTTTCAAGCGAGCATCTACAAATTGATTGTGGAAACCTCCACCCGGCTTCCAGCCGATGTGCAAAGCCGGATTGAAGCCGCCCGGCTCAAGGAGGACGAAGGCACCCGCTCGGCGCTCTCGCTGGCCACCATCACCGAAAACATCCGTATGGCCGACTGCAATATCTCTCCCATTTGCCAGGATACGGGTATGCCCACCTTCATCATTCATGTTCCAGTGGGAGCCAACCAGATCATCATGAAGGAAGCGGTCCGTCAAGCCGTAGCCCAAGCCACACGGGACAGCATTCTGCGCACCAACTCCGTGGATTCCCTGACGGGCGCCAACAGCGGAGATAATCTGGGGCCGGGCACACCGGTGATTCATTTTGAACAGTGGGAAAAAGAAGAAATCGACGTCCGTCTGATCCTGAAGGGCGGCGGTTGTGAAAATAAAAATATTCAATACAGCCTGCCCTGTGAGGTAGAGGGGCTGGGTAAGGCCGGACGGGATCTGGACGGCATCCGCAAATGCATTCTGCATGCGGTGTATCAGGCGCAAGGCCAGGGCTGCAGCGCCGGTTTTATCGGAGTGGGCATCGGCGGGGACCGGACCACAGGCTACGAGCTGGCGAAGCATCAGCTGTTCCGCCCGGTGGATGACGTGAACCCGATTGAGGACCTGGCCCGACTCGAGGACTATATTATGGAGCATGCCAACACCTTGGGCATCGGCACCATGGGTTTTGGCGGTAATGTGACCCTTCTGGGTTGCAAAATCGGAGTGATGAACCGGCTTCCGGCCAGCTTTTATGTGTCTGTGGCGTATAACTGCTGGGCATACCGTAGGCAAGGAGCTGTATTGGATGCGGAAACGGGGGCCTTCAAAAAATGGGTGTATGAGCCGTCCCCGTCGGCAGGTGCTGTTGTGGCGGAGTCCGATTCGCAGGAGAAGCAGGAGGGCGGTCGGGAGATTGTGCTGACCACGCCCATCTCGGAGGAGCAGATCCGCAGCCTTCGGGTAGGGGATGTGGTTATTGTTAACGGACTTATCCACACCGGACGGGATGCGCTGCATCACTATCTGATGGATCATGATTCGCCGGTGGACTTGAACGGCTCCGTGATTTATCACTGTGGACCGGTGATGATGAAGGATGAGCAGGGGGAATGGCATGTGAAGGCAGCCGGACCCACCACCAGCATCCGGGAGGAGCCCTATCAGGGAGATATTATGAAAAAGTTCGGCATCCGCGCGGTGATCGGCAAAGGCGGCATGGGGCCGAAAACCCTCAAGGCGCTGCAGGAGCATGGCGGGGTGTATCTTAATGCCATCGGAGGCGCAGCCCAATTTTATGCCAAGTGCCTCAAGAAGGTAGAGGGTGTGGATTTCCTGAAGGAGTTTGGTGTGCCGGAGGCTATGTGGCATCTGCAATGTGAGGGTTTTGCGGCGATTGTGACCATGGACTCCCACGGGGGAAGCCTCCATGCCGAGGTGGACAATAGCTCCATCGAAAAACTGGCCCGGTTAAAGGATAAGGTATTCTGACGATGCATAAATTCCGTTGGCGGCTTACTCTGATTTTTATTGTGATCATCGGCTGCTCCATGGTCTTGGCCGGGGTATATATGGCGAAGCTGCTGGAAACCTCCTACAAGGATGCCCTTGTGATTAATATGGAGCGGGAGCTGAAGCTGATCATTGCCACCATCGACTGGAACCATGGCGGCAGCGACGAGGAAAAGGAACGGTATTATACCGAGCAGGCGCGGCGGCTGAAGGATTCGGCGGCCGCCCGGATTACGGTGATCCGCACCGACGGCCGGGTTATCGGGGAATCCGATGAGGAGCCTGTGCAAATGAACAACCACCTGGACCGGGAGGAGGTCAAGCAGGCGCAGAAGGACGGGCTGGGCCATAGTGTGCGGTACAGCAAAACTCTGGGCCATAATATGCTGTATGTAGCCATGCCCATCGGCACCAGCGCCGACAACGCCGGGTATCTGCGTCTGGCAACGGATTTAAGGGATGTGGAGAATGCCGTCCACAAGCTGTGGCTGTTCCTGCTCTTGGGGC
>JAEWAA010000410.1 GCA_023391955.1 Bacillota bacterium
TAATGGAAGCACATACATAAACCGCACCATCACTAATGTTACTGGGAGGAATCCGCGTGTTTAACCTTGCAGCAGAACCTGCAGCAGGAGGGGCCGGACTTTTGGTCACCTTCGTACCGTTCATCGCAATCTTTGCGATCATGTACTTCCTGATGATCCGTCCGCAGCAAAAGCGCCAGAAGGCCCGCAACCTGCTGCTGGCCAATCTCAAAAAGGGTGACAAAGTCACCACCATCGGCGGACTGCACGGCACCATCCTGGAGATGACCGACGATATCATCGTGCTCCGTGTCAATGATGTCACCAAGATGACCTTTGACCGTTCGGCCATCAACAATGTGGTTCAAGCCGCACCTTCCACTCTGGAGAAGAGGGAAGAGAAGAAAGAAAAGGCCGACGGAGAGATTAAAGACTAATTGCCCAAGAAGGGAGCCGGAAGGCTCCTTTTTTTGTTGATTGTGAAAAAAGCATGATTCTTGTCGCAGGCCTGGCGGTTCCATGGTAGAATCGGGAGAGAAGGGAAGGATTGGAATGATACGGGCCTTGCTTGCCGATGATGAACAACTGGCGCTTTTTCAAATGGAACATATGCTGGCCGCTTATCCCGACATCAAAGTGGCTGGAACCGCCATGGACCCTGCCATGATCCTGGAGCTGGCTTCATCCATCCAGCCGGATGTGGTTTTTTTGGACATCCATATGCCGGATATGAACGGTCTGCGGACAGCTGAGCTGATCCAACAGGTAAGCCCGGGAACGGATATTGTTTTCGTTACGGCACATGGGGATTATGCGCTGGAGGCCTTTGATATTAACGCGCTTGATTATCTCCTGAAGCCTATTTCCAAGGATAGACTGGCCAAAACCGTCCACCGTCTGGGGGACCGGTTCAACCGGAATGCGCCGGAGGAAGTGGCCGCGAATCACATGTGTCTGCATATAATGGGGCCGGTGGCTTATTCCAGCGACAGCTCCGCGCCACAGCTCTTGAAGTGGAGAACCTCCAAGGCTCAGGAGCTGTTTTTGTATTTGCTCCACCACCGGAACCGGTTTGTGACCAAGGATGAGATCCTGCAGCTGTTGTGGCCTGATTTTGATTTCAAAAAAAGCTCCACCCATTTATATACCACCATTTACCAGATCAAGCAGTGCTTAAAGCAGGCTTCCCTGGAAATCCGCATTCTGAATGCAAGCGGGGGCGAGGGTTATACGCTGGATATGGGAAGGGTGAAGCTGGACGCGGTGGAATGGGAAGAAAGCATCCGAAGCATGAAGGAGTTTCATGCCGCCAACCGCCCCCTTCATCAACGGCTGTTTGACATGTACCGGGGCGAGTATCTTGGACCAACGGACTATCTGTGGGCGGAGGGGGAACGGGAGCGGCTGCGGATCATCCGGCTCCACCAGGCCTCACAGCTGGCAGACTCCTACCGGAAGGACGGGCTTTTGCTGGAGGCGGTTACCGTATTGAAGCGTACGCTGGAGCTGCATCCCTATTATGAAGAGGGGTACCTGTCGCTGATGAAGCTGTACGATGAAATTGGGGACCGTGCGGCAACGGAGGCCTGTTTTGCGGAGCTGAAGCGCAATGTGGAGGAGGATCTGGGTGTGAAGCTGTCCTTGAAGGTGCTCCAGTGGTATGTTGGCCGAACCAGGGAAAGTGCCAGCTGATGATTCCATACCGGAAAATGGTGCTGCCCGCTCTGCTGTTTATCCTGGCGCTAACAGGTGTGAGGCTGGTCTGGCTTGTGTCCCGCACGGAGCCCCTCGATCCCGCCGCCGTCAAAGGTATCCTGGATCTGCGTCCGTATGGCCTGCCGGACAGCCGGACAATGAATCTGGACGGGGAATGGGAATTTTATCCTTCCCGGCTCCTGGAGCATATGGAGCCGGATGCCCAGCCTGCCCCGTCTCCCACTTATCTCAAGGTTCCCGGCTTATGGAATAACGGAACCCCAGGCCTCCCGCACGAAACCTTTCAATATGGCACCTACCGTCTCCGGATCCTTCTGCCTGAGGGGGACCTTGGTGTCCTTGGCCTTTCCCTGAAGGATATCAAACAAGGCTCCGCTCTATTCGTGGATGGCCGTCCTATGGGCGGCTCGGGTGTGCTTGCGGAGGATGCCGGGTCCTTCGTCTCCGGAGTGATGACCTACCAGGCATTTTTTGAGCCGCGGGGCAAAGAGCTGGAGATCATGATCCAGGTTGCGGTGGATACCAGCTACATCTACAAGGGGGGGATTGCCAAATCCCTCAGCTTCGGCGTCTCCACCGCCCTCCAGCGGGAGAAGTCGATCAGCCTGATGCTGCAGGGAGCGGTGATTTTGCTGCTCTTACTGCTCATGCTGGTGGTGCTGCTGACCTATCTGCTGGGAAGCCGCTCCCGGATGCTCTTGAGCTTGTTCTGCGGCCTGGGCTTTGGGGTAGGAACCCTGCTTATCTCCGAAGACCGCCTGGGAATGGGAATGCTCTCCCTTTCCTACGGCGCTTTGATTAAGGTGATTTGGCTGGTGCTGCCGGCCATGTCGGCGGCGTG
>JAEWAA010000414.1 GCA_023391955.1 Bacillota bacterium
CTCCTGGACCACCTGTGCTTCCACCAGCCCTTTGCCGATGACAGACACCCGGGCCAGCACCTCCCGGTCCAAGCCGTTGCTTATAATAATTTCCTCGCCGGGTTCAGCGCGCATCACCTTCACCAGATGATGGGCGTCGTCGCCGGTTAACCTCGCCAGATTGCCTTCCAATTGCTCCGGCGGCACAAAATAACGTTGCATGGCCTACGCCTGCCTTTCTTGTTGAGAGCTTACGGCCATCTGCAGGCCTGCAATAACGAAAATATCCGCGTATCCGCCAAAAACGCCTCGGAGTTAAGCCCGGTTGAACGGCCCCCAGCTTACGGCACCATTTTCAACGGACTTAACTCCCGGAGCGTCTACAGCATCAGAATCCCGATTTTCGACAGCTGCTCATGATTCCCGAATAGCATTACAAACACCTGGTTGATCCCCCGCAGCAGATCCCACCGCAAATCCAGAACCGGTCCCAGGGTCACACTGTACAGCGGATGAATCAGCACCAGCAAGAGAAAAATCAGAAATGCGTACTGCTCAAAGGTCCGCATCCGCTCCCGCCATTGCACCGGCAGGAATTCATAAATAATCCGGTAGCCGTCCAAGGGCGGCAGCGGCAGGAGATTAAAGATAAACAGAACCAGATTCAACAGAATATGCATTTGCAAAAAGATGGAAACCGCCCGGAATACTCCAACCGACATCACCTCATAGGCATTGAAGTGGGACAGCAGGAAAGCCGCCAATACCCCCACCACAGCCAAAAGCAGGTTGGACAAAGGTCCCGCCACAGAAACCAGCACGCTCATAAGCCGCGGCTTTTTGAAGAAGCTGGAGCGGATCAGAACCGGGCGTGCCCAGCCGAAACCCGCCAGAATAATCAGCAGAATCCCGAGAATATCGATATGGGCCCGGGGATTCAGGGTCACCCGCCCCATGGACCGGGGAGTCGGATCACCGAACCGGTCAGCCACATAGGCATGGGCAAATTCATGCAGTGTAAACGCCAGCACAATGACAATCAGAAGAAAAGGCAGCAGTTCAAACTGAATGCCGAACAGATTATTCATGCATCACCTATGGCTTTCTGGCAACAATCGCCACCCAATCTGTCTCCTCGTAACGGTTTTCCACCCGGAAGCCGGCTTCGGCCAAGGCCCGTTCCACCTCCGCCTGCTTTTGCTTGATGATGCCCGACGCGATATAGGTGCCCCCGCTTTGCAGCGCTTCGAACACATCGGCGACGAACAGAAGAATAATTTCAGCCAGAATATTAGCGACGACAACCTGTACCGGCAGGGTAACGCCCAACCCCTGTTTGCCTTCAGCCTGGGTCCGGATGGCCTTCAGCAGATCGCTTTCCATAACTGTAATTGTCTCTTCCAGGCCGTTCAAACGGGTATTCTCCGTGGCGCTGGAGACAGCTACCGGGTCCAGATCCAGGGCAAGCACATGGCTTGCGCCCAGCTTGGCGGCGGCAATGGACAGAATGCCTGAGCCGGTGCCCACATCAATAACCTCATCTCCCGCCTTCACAACCTTTTCCAAGGTGCGCAGACAAAGGGCGGTTGTGGCATGGGTGCCGGTGCCGAAGGCCATACCCGGATCCAGCTCCAGGATGATTTCCTCCGGACCTGCTTCGTACTCTTCCCAGGTCGGTTTGATGGTGAGACGCTCAGATACGCGCAGCGGCTTAAAATACTGCTTCCAGGCTGTGGCCCAATCCTCCTCGTCCACTTCCTTCATGCTGAACTGGGGATTGCCCGTATCGATGTCATAGTCCGACAGCTCCGCCACCGATTCCTTCAGCTGGGCCAAAATGTCATCCATTCCGGTGCCCTGGGGAAAATATCCCTGAATCACCGCACGGCCTTCGGGGATATCGTTCAACGGTTTTTCGTACCATTGGCCGAGGGATGTATCCCGCTCCTTGTTCAGCGTGCCCGATTCCTCGATGGTGACGCCGCCTGCGCCCAGCTCATGGAGAAAGTTGGAGATCATTTCAATTGCTTCTTCCGTGGTGTGAACCGTAATTTCATGCCAACGCATATCCGTAAATCCTCCCGGTCGATTCTCATAGGTAAAGCGGCAATTTGGCCGCACGTTCCTCTATTCTACTACAACCGAAACGATATAGGCAAAATTCGCGTATTGATGTAAAGAAAACCATACGAACGGAGGATGGCCGATGTTTGAGGAATGGAACGGGAGACTTGCAGCGTGCAAGGAAAACATCCGCAACAAAGAAAGGTGGGAGCAGCAGCTTTCAGCCGTGAATAAACGCTGCCGGGATTTGGAGAAGCAGACCTTTTTATGGCGGGCAATGGTTGCCCAGGAGGAAGAGGATGTGGAACGCCTTTTGTCCATGAGTGTATCCAATCTATGGTACACCCTGACGGGCCGGAAGGATGAGAAGCTGGGCCAGGAGGAAAAGGAGGTGCTGGAGGCCAGGCTCAAATATGATCAGGCCGCGGCATTGCTGGAGGAGGCCCGGCTGGAGCAGGCTCAGCTTAAGGAAAAGCTGCTGTCCGCCGGCTCTGCTGATGTGGTGCTGGCGGAGCTGATGCGGGAAAAGGAACAGCTGATCCACCGGTTCAAGCCTGAGCTTGCCGGCGAGCTGGTCCGCCTTTCGGAAGAGATGTCGGATGCCCGGACCAGACTGAAGGAGCTTCAGGAGGCGGCAGCGGCGGGACGGGAAGCCCTGGCTGCGTTGGAGATTGCCGATTCCAGTCTGAATTCCGCGGAAAACTGGAGCACCTTCGATATTCTTGGCGGGGGCTTTATTGCTACACATATGAAGCACAGCCGGCTTCAAGCCGCTCAGACCTACGCCAAGGAAGCCGGCAAGAAGCTGCTCCGTCTGCGCGATGAGCTGGACGACGTCAAGATGCAGCTGACCGCCTTCGATACAGACATCAGTGATACGCTGCGCTTAGGCGATTATTTCATGGACGGCTGGATCACCGATTTTCTCGTCCAGGAGCGGATTGAGCAGGCGGATACGAAGCTGCACAGCTATATCCGCCAGGTTACCGGGATCACTCACGCGCTGGAGCAGCAGGCTTCCGAAACCGAAATCCTGTGGCGCAGGCTGAAGGACCAGTGCGATTCACTAGTGGAAAACGCCTAACCAAATCAAAAGCAAAAAAGCAGGAGCCCTTTAGACGGGAGCTCCTGCTTTTCTCTTTTCTCTTACACCATGCCGCCCGCCTGCTCCACCAGATGAAGCACCTGATGATGGATGGACTCGTCCACGATGGCGGTTAAAAGAATATCCCTGCCGGTAACGCCGTTGCCGCCTCCGTCGCTTAACCCGCTGGCGGCAGGGTCGGCAGCCATTAATACCCCTGCATCCCGGGAGTCCACATCCGCCTCCTGGGTCAGCGCACCCAGACTGGAGATGTTGCCGGTAGCCGGATTAATCTGGATTTCCCGGCTCTCCTGAGGATACTTGGCCACATGGTCAATCCGGGCGTCCTCCACCCGCAGCGCCTTCAGCTTGTTCAGCACTTCATGCGCCTCATCCCGCGTTTTGAAATAAGCCAGTACATTCTTTTCCATCAGAATTCATTCTGCCGCTTCTCCGCGGCCTCTGCGCGCTCCATTGCCTCCAGGTCTTCCTCGTCCGCCTCGTCCATGGAAAACTCCACGTCCTGGGCTTTCACAATGGGGAGCCGCCGGGCGGTTTTGGGCAAGGGGAAGTTCTTTTTATCCATGTGATAGGCCTCCTTGTTGAGAACACTTAGCTGGAAAAAGGGATTTTTGGTGCACCTGGTACAAATCTGAACCGGCATCCGTCATATAAACGGGAGGGGTGGCGGCGGCACCAATAGGTTAAGCCGGAGCGGCGGTTCTTATGCAGCGTTTGATTTACTATCCTTGTCCCTAGCGTATATAATGGGGGTTGCACGCGCCGCGGTGCCGTATCCCGCAATCTTACTCTATCAAAAGGAAGATGCTACAATGACAAGTTTGGATTGGTTGGAGCTTTTGAAAGTGATTTTTCTCGGTATTGTCCAAGGCATAACCGAATGGCTGCCCATCAGCAGCACCGGACACATGATTCTGGTGGATGAATTTTTGTCCTTGCATGCCAGCGCAGCGTTTATGGAGATGTTCCTGGTGGTGATCCAGTTCGGCTCCATACTGGCGGTTGTGGTCATCTATTGGAACAAGCTGGTTCCCTTTACGTTTAAGGGCCGGCTGGCGGTGAAGAAGGATGTTCTCTCCATGTGGCCCAAAATTGTGGTCGGCTGTATTCCAGCAGGGATTTATGCCGTGACGCTCGATGACAAGCTGAATCCCGTTTTTTACAACTATGTCACCGTTGCCATCATGCTGGTTCTGGTGGGCATCCTGTTTATCCTCATCGAAAACAACAACAAGGGCCGCATTGCCTCCGTCACCGATATCGGCGGGCTGACCTACCGGATTGTGTTCCTGATCGGGATTTTCCAGCTGATCGCCGCCATCTTCCCCGGCACCTCCCGTTCGGGAGCAACCATTGTGGGAGCATTGGTTCTGGGCGTTTCGCGAACCATTGCGGCAGAGTTCACCTTCTTCCTGGCGGTGCCCACCATGCTTGGGGCAAGCCTGCTGAAGCTGATGAAATTCGGCTTTAACTTCTCCTCAGAGGAGCTGGTCTGGCTGATCGTCGGTATGGCCGTTGCCTTTGTGGTATCGCTCTTCATCATCCGTTTCCTCATGAATTACATCCGCAAGCATGATTTCAAGGTTTTTGGCTGGTACCGGATTGTGTTAGGTTTGCTGGTGCTCGTCATCTTTTGGCTGAGGTAAATTTACATAGCCTATTGGCTCAATCTTTCATAGCGCATAAAAAAGCCGGCTTCCCGCTGTGGGAAACCGGCTTTTTGCTGCTAAACGGCAGCTGTTACTCGCCTAAAAATGCTTTTTTCATCCGCTCGAACAAGGACTGCTGCTTCTCATGCATATGGTCTCCGTTGAGTCCGGAGAACTGGCGAAGCAGTTCCTTCTGCTCGTCGGTCAGGTTGGAGGGGGTTACCACAACCACCTTCACGTGCTGGTCCCCTTGGCCGTAACCCCGGAGGCGCGGCACTCCTTTTCCTTTGAGCCGGAAGAAGGTGCCGGTTTGAGTGCCGGCGGGAATCTTCAGCTTCACCTTTTCGGTCAGCGTAGGAATTTCGATTTCATCCCCCAGAGCAGCCTGGGCAAAGGTGAGAGGCACCTCGCAGTAGATATCGTCACCTTCGCGCTCGAAGAAATCATGGGATTTCACACGGATGACGATGTACAGATCGCCGGAGGGGCCGCCCTTGGTGCCGGCTTCCCCTTCGCCGGATACCCGCAGCTGGGCTCCGTCATCTACACCTGCGGGAATCTTCACATGAATCTTCCGCTGCTTCTTCACCTTGCCGGTGCCGTGGCAATCATTACACTTATCCTTGATCAGCGTGCCTTGGCCGTTACACGCGGAGCAAACTCTGCGGTTGACAATCCGGCCGAAAGCGGTGTTCTGCACCACTTCCTGCTGGCCGCTGCCTTTGCAGACATTACAGGTTTCCGCTTTGGTGCCGGGTTTTGCCCCGTTGCCGTGGCAGGTTTCGCAGGTTTCCGTCCGGGGAATGGTAATATCCATTTCCTTGCCGAACACCGCTTCCTTAAACTCAATGGTCATGGAATATTGCAGGTCGTTGCCCCGTTGGGGCGCATTGGGATTGCGGCGCTGGCCGCCTCCCCCGCCGAAAAACATATCGAAAATATCGCCGAAGCCGCCGAAGTCCTGGCCGTTGAAGCCGCCTCCGCCGCCCATACCCTGGTTCGGGTCCACATGGCCATACCGGTCATAGGTGGCGCGCTTCTGGTCGTCGCTCAGCACGTCGTATGCTTCCTTCGCTTCCTTGAACTTCTCTTCCGCGTCGGCGGCTTTGTTCACGTCCGGATGATACTGGCGTGCCGCCTTGCGGAAAGCCTTCTTGATATCCTCCGCATTGGCGCCTTTTTCCACGCCAAGCACCTCGTAATAATCCCGCTTGCTCACTGTTCCACCGCCTTATTCATTTCCCCACAAAGTGAAGCCTGCCCTCGAAGCAGATTCCGGGTACTTTGCGGGGACCCCAAAATATACAAACCACTTCCGGTCCCGGATATGTTATGGAGCCTCGAAATTGGCACAGCCAATTTGAGGGCTATCTACATTTCCCCAAATTACTATATCATGTCTGGCCGCTGTCTGACAGCAGGTCAAACTGTTAAAAAGCCCCACCGGCATTCTAACGGAAGTGAGAGCCGTTGTTTGGCCTACAATCCGCATTTGCAAAATCTAACGGAAGCCAGCGCCGTTATTTCGGCCAATTCAGCCGGATTCCGCCTGCCGTACGGCAAATAGCGACTCTCACCGCCGTTAGAATCAAACCGGCGTCTCCAGAAGGCAAATAGCGGCTTCTACCGCCGTTAGCTTCCACGGCAGGCAGCTGGCGGGTAAGCAGGGACGCAAGGATGCAACAACCTGCATCTCGTTGTCCTCGTACTCCCACATGTACCGCCTCCACCATCGCAGAAACGTTGCCGCAGCTTCGTTAACGCCAAGCCGCAGCACCCGTCACCACCAACACCGCCGCGGACCTCCCGCCGGCATCAGCCACCAGCCCCGCCTTCCGGCGAGTCCCCATCCGCGTCCAGCGCAAAG
>JAEWAA010000485.1 GCA_023391955.1 Bacillota bacterium
CGGAGGAGGCGGCGAAGGCCCAGACCCAGGCTCCGGCCAAGGAAATTACCGTCTTTATCACCGAGGGTATGTCAGCCTCCATGGTTTCCGACTACCTGTTCCGCAGCGGGGTGGTCAGCGACAAGCAGGCATTTGATGAGGCACTGCGGTCCAATCAATTGAACACGAAAATCCGCTCCGGGCTGTACAGCTTCGGGGTCAATCATAATATCCAGGACGTGGTTGCCCGTTTGACAACAATTCCCCCCACCTGACACCCCCCGCTGTCTCCCAAGGAGGCAACCGGGGGTTTTTGCATATCCTGGGGCCACTATTCGACAGTTGCATCCATTGTCATGTTATGCTATATTTAATAGCGGTGTTAAAAAACACACGCTGGCGAATCCCGGGAACGGTGCTCTCATGCAGAGTTTTTCCGTGGAGATGAAGTTGGCGGAGGGACACTAAAAAACCAAATTGTGAGGAGGTGTGTGAGGATGGCAGTTATTTCCATGAAACAGCTTTTGGAAGCTGGGGTACACTTCGGTCACCAAACCCGTCGTTGGAACCCGAAAATGGATAAATACATCTTCACCGAAAGAAACGGCATTTACATTATCGACCTGCAAAAGACAGTTAAGAAGGTCGAGGAAGCTTACAACTTCGTTAAGTCTGTCGCAGCAGAAGGCGGCACTTTCCTGTTCGTAGGCACCAAGAAGCAAGCTCAGGATTCCGTAAAGGAAGAAGCTGAGCGCAGCGGTATGTACTACATCAACCAACGTTGGTTGGGTGGTACTCTGACCAACTTCTCCACCATCCAAAAGCGGATCGACCGCCTGCATGAGCTGGAGCGTTGGGAGCAAGACGGCACTTTCGACGTGCTGCCGAAGAAGGAAGTTATCATCCTGCGCAAGGAAATGGAGCGTCTGGAGAAATTCCTGGGCGGCATCAAGAACATGAAGGGTCTGCCGAGCGCATTGTTCGTTATCGATCCCCGCAAGGAACGCATTGCCGTTGCTGAAGCGCGCAAGCTGGGTATCCCGATCGTTGGCATCGTGGACACCAACTGCGATCCGGACGAAATCGACTATGTCATCCCCGGCAACGACGACGCTATCCGCGCAGTCAAGCTGTTGACAGCTAAGATTGCCGATGCTGTAATCGAAGCCCATCAAGGCGAACAAACTACTGCGTAAGCAGTGATATAACCAAACGGCAATATACCAGGGGTGGGTTGAAGGTGTAATAACCTATCACCACCCCTTTTTTTCGGGAAAAGCGTGTTAAGCCCAACCCAATTCTTCGATTCCCGGCTACCGGGAACGATCACCTTCAGGAGGTTAAACCATATGGCAGTTTCTGCTTCCGCAGTAAAAGAATTGCGTGAAAAAACAGGCGCCGGCATGCTGGATTGCAAAAAAGCGCTGGACGAAGCCGAAGGCAACATTGAAAGAGCAGCTGAGATTCTTCGTGAGAAGGGCCTTGCCGCTGCCGCCAAGAAGGGCGGACGTATTGCCACTGAGGGCGTAGTTGAAGCTTACATTCATGCCGGCGGCCGTATCGGCGTACTGGTTGAAATCAACTGCGAAACCGACTTTGTAGGTAAAACGGAGCAGTTCCGTGAATTTGCCCGCGACATCGCCATGCAAATCGCTGCTGCTAACCCGAAATTTGTGCGCCGTGAGGAAGTTTCCGGTGAAGAGCTGGAGAAGGAAAAGGAAATCCTCCGCGCTCAAGCCTTGAACGAAGGCAAGCCGGAAAAGATTGTAGACCGCATGGTGGAAGGCCGCATCAACAAGTACTATGAAGAGTACTGTCTGATGGAGCAATCCTTCATTAAGGATCCGGACAAGACCGTCGACACCCTTCTGAAAGAAAAGATTGCCGCCATCGGCGAAAACATCTCCATCCGTCGTTTTGTTCGTTATGAGCTGGGCGAAGGTCTGGAGAAGAAGCAAGACAACTTCGTAGAAGAAGTAATGGCGCAAGTGAAGCAATAAGACTGTGCCGGATAGCACGCAAAAAGTCGGAACACGATTGGTGTTCCTTCTTTTTTGCGAGTGGTATTCTGAAAAATGGGGGACAGCTGCGGCTTTTCCCCTTTTTTTGCAAAAATGAGTTGGAAAGAATCGGGTATATGGAGGTTGACAGGATTGGAAGAGCCAGTATTCAAAAGAATCGTATTGAAGCTTAGCGGAGAAGCGCTGTCTGGTCAAACGGGTTATGGTATTGAATCCCAAACCATCGTGTCCATTGCGGAACAGGTGAAAGCTGTTCATGTGCTGGGCGTTGAGGTTGCCATCGTAGTTGGCGGAGGCAATATCTGGCGGGGCATCGCAGGCAGTGCAAGGGGCATTGACAGAGCCACCGCCGATTATATGGGAATGTTGGCTACGGTCATGAACGCGCTGGCTTTGCAGGACGCTCTGGAGAATGCCGGCGTGCCGACGCGAGTGCAATCTTCCATCACGATGCAGCAAGTGGCGGAGCCTTATATCAGACGGAGAGCGATCCGTCATCTGGAAAAAGGCCGGGTCGTCATTTTTGCCGCAGGAACAGGCAATCCTTATTTCTCCACCGATACCACTGCAGCCTTGCGCGCGGCGGAAATTGAGGCTGAGGTGATCCTCATGGCCAAGAACAAGGTGGACGGAGTTTACTCCGCCGATCCGTTCAAGGATTCCACTGCTGTGAAGTACGAAACCCTGACATATCTGGATGTATTGAACAAAAACCTGGGAGTTATGGATTCCACCGCTTCCTCTCTTTGCAAAGACAATAACATTCCATTGATTGTTTTCTCGATTACGGAGAACGGCAATATCAAGCGCGTGGTGCTCGGTGAGAAAATCGGCACCATAGTAAAAGGGAGTGTAGAATAGATGGCGCAATCCGTGAAGAAAAACGCCGAAGAACGTATGGAAAAAGCAGTAACGTCCCTGAAGAAGGAACTGGCGTCCCTGCGTGCCGGACGTGCCAGCACCAGCCTGCTGGACCGGATTCAAGTGGAATACTACGGTGCGATGACACCTGTGAACCAACTGGGCAACATCACCCTGCCTGACTCCCGGACGCTGTTGATCCAGCCTTGGGATAAGTCGGTTATGAGCGCCATCGAGAAGGCCATTATGAAGTCCGATCTGGGACTTACTCCCGGCAACGACGGCAGCAGCATCCGGCTGGTGATTCCCGCTTTGACTGAAGAGCGCCGCCAGGAGCTGGTAAAGCTGATTCGGAAATACGGTGAAGAGGCTAAGGTTGCCATCCGCAACATTCGCCGTGACGCCAACGATGATATCAAGAAGCTGGAGAAAACCGGCATGCCGGAGGACGAATCCCGCCGCCATCAGGACGATATCCAGAAGCAAACCGATAAGTACGTGGCTGAAATCGAGAAGGTTTTGGCAGCGAAGGAAAAGGAAATCATGGAAGTGTAAAACAACAGCCCCTTTCAAAGGGGCTGTTCGGCCAAATCGGCCAAAACATGTGTGCCGGGGGAGATGACATGTTTCATTTGTTCAAGAAGGGAAAAACCGAGGAGGCGGCTCACGGGGAGATCACGAGAGAATCGCTTCTCCAGGGCCAGGTCCCCCGGCATGTTGCGGTCATCATGGACGGCAACGGACGGTGGGCCAAACAACGCGGACTTCCCCGCATCGCCGGACATCACAGCGGTATGAAGGCGGTCAAACGGGCCACCATCGCCGCCGACGATCTGGGCGTCAAAGTATTGACCATGTATGCCTTTTCGACGGAAAATTGGACCAGACCCCAGGAGGAAGTGGACTTTCTAATGAAGCTTCCCCAGGAGTTCCTGGCCATTGAGCTGGATGAGCTGGTGCAGAAGAATGTGCAGGTCCGTATGACCGGGATCAGGGAGGGGCTGCCCGCCCATACGCTGAAGGCGCTCGAGGAAGCAGAGGTGCGCACCCGCGGCAATACCGGTCTTATTCTTAATTTTGCCCTGAACTACGGCGGCCGCAGTGAAATGCTCATCGCCATGCGGCAGGTGGCGGAGCGTGTGAAGAGCGGCGAGCTTGCTGTGGAGGATATCCAGGAGGAGACCATTCAATCCTCTCTCTTGACCTCCAATCTGCCGGATCCGGATCTCCTGATCCGTACCAGCGGGGAGCTGCGGCTCTCCAATTTTATGCTTTGGCAGATGGCCTATACGGAGCTGTATTTCTCGCCCTTGTACTGGCCGGATTTTGGGGAGAAGCAGTTCTTCGAGGCCGTACATGAGTATCAGAGAAGGTCGAGACGTTATGGCGGCCTGTGACCTATTGGAGGAATCGGCTTGAAACAGCGGATTATCACCGGCGTGCTGGCCGGAGGCGTATTTGTAGCAATGCTGGCGCTGGGCGGCTATTGGTTTTTGGGACTGGTGCTGCTTATGGCCATAATCGGTTATGATGAATTCATCCGGATGAATGGGCTGCAGAAGCAGCATTTCACCCGGTTTTTCGGCATGGCGGCCACCGTATGTCTGGTTGTTCCGTGGGAAACCGACCGGATCGGCTTCGGCTTGCCGGCAGAATCATTTGTGTGGCTGATTCTATTCGTGCTGCTGGCGGTAACGGTCATATCCAAAAACAAGGTGACCATTGACCACGCGGCGGTTGTGTTTGTTGGTATTATCTATATCGGCTTCGGTTTTCATTATATGGTGTCGTCCCGCTGGATTGAAACGGACGGCCTGTTCTGGACGCTCTTGACCTTTCTGTGCATCTGGGCTTCGGATGCGGGTGCTTATTTCGCCGGAGTGGCCTTCGGCAAAACACCTATGTGGCCTACGATAAGCCCGAAGAAAACCATTGAGGGGGCTGTTGGCGGCCTGCTGTTAGCCGTTGTGGTAGCGCTGGCTTTCCATTTTTATGCTCCGGATATTCTGAGTATTGGGAGAGCGGCGGCGATCGGCGTTTTGGCCGCAGCCGTAGGCCAAATGGGGGACCTGATCCAGTCGGCTTACAAACGTGTCAAAGGGATCAAGGATACCGGCACGATTCTTCCCGGCCACGGAGGCATTCTCGACCGGGTGGACAGCTGGCTGATTGTGTTCCCGTTCCTCTGTCTGGTTTCTCTTATTCCGTAATCAAGAAGCAAAGGACGTGCGCACCATGAAAAAACGCATAGCGGTGTTGGGCTCAACCGGCTCCATTGGCACACAGACCTTGGATGTGGTCGCCCACGACCCGGATTCCTATCAGGTGGAGGCACTGGCGGCGGGAAGCAATCTGGCCTTGCTGCTGAAGCAGATCCAGATGTTCTCCCCGAAGCTGGTTTGTGTGTCCAGCCGCCAGTTAGCGGAGGAAGTGGAGGCCGCGGCCGGTCCGGACATCAAGGTGGTGTACGGGGACGACGGGCTGGTGGAAGCGGCAGCGGCTACAGAAGCCGAGCTGGTGGTGACCGCCGTTGTAGGCAGTGTCGGACTGAAGCCCACCCTAGCCGCCATTGATGCGGGCAAAAGCATCGGGTTAGCCAATAAGGAAACCCTGGTGTCGGCGGGGCATCTGGTTTGTGAGCTGGCCCGCAAGCGGGGCGTATCCCTATTGCCTGTGGACAGCGAGCATTCCGCCATCTTCCAATGCCTAAACGGAGAATCCTCCAAGGATATACATAAGCTGATTATCACCGCATCGGGTGGCTCCTTCCGGGACCGTACCCGGTCCGAGCTGGCTGGTGTAACGGTGGAAGAGGCCCTGCGCCATCCCAATTGGTCCATGGGCGCCAAGATTACCATCGATTCCGCCACCATGGTCAACAAAGGGCTGGAGGTTATTGAGGCCCATTGGCTTTTCAATATGGATTATGACCACATTGAGGTGATTCTCCATCCGGAAAGTGTGATCCACTCCATGGTGGAGTTCCGGGACCATAGTGTAATGGCCCAGCTGGGAACGCCGGATATGCGGATTCCCATCCAGTACGCGCTCTCCTATCCACACCGGAAGCCAACGCCGGCCGAGCCTCTGCGGCTGACGGAGATCGGAAGGCTCAATTTCCGCACCATGGACATGGAACGGTATCCCTGCCTGGCTATGGCCTATGAAAGCGGCCGAGCCGGAGGTACGGCTCCCACCGTGTACAGTGCCGCCAACGAAGCGGCGGTTGCGCTGTTCCTGCAGGGCAAGATTGAGTTCCTGGAGATTGAGGATCGGATCGCAAGAGCCCTGGACGCCCACCGGAATGTGGCCCGTCCGGAGCTGGAAGAGATCCTGCTGGCTGACCGGCAGGCCAGGCAGATTGCCTCGCGGTTGTAGTTTAGCCATGTGAATAAGCCTCCCCCGAAACAGCATATGCTTAGGTATTAAAAGCGTCCAATTTAGGCTCCAGGGCAGTCGGCTTGTATTGCCCTCGGTCTTAATGGTACTCTTTATAAAAGGACCTTTCTTTTACCAACTAAGGGGGAATCGATGTTGTCCAATATACAAGTCGGTCTTCAGATCGTGCTGATGTTCTTCGTGCTGGTTACCCTGCATGAATGGGGGCATTTTTACTTTGCCAAACGGGCGGGGATTCTGGTGCGGGAATTTGCCATCGGCTTCGGGCCGAAGCTTTTTTCGTACAAAAAAGGCGAAACCACCTATACGCTGCGGATACTGCCCATCGGCGGATACGTCCGGATGGCGGGGGAGGACCCGGAGATTGTACAGGCCAATCCCGGCCAAACCATCGGCGTACGATTGAAGGACGAGGTGGTTACCCATCTGTTTCTGGACCAGCTCGACCAGCGCTCTAACGTCATCCAAGGCGAAATTGAGAGCATTGATCTGGAACGGGAGCTGTATGTCCGGCTAATTGTGGAAGGGGAACCGGTGCGTTTTGCCGTTGCCGAGGATGCCATGATGGTGGCCCGGGGCAAGGAAACCCAGATCGCCCCATGGAACCGCCAGTTCGGCGGCAAAAGCGTCGGCAAACGGGCATTGTCCATTTTCGCCGGTCCGGCTATGAACTTCATTCTGGCGTTTGTGCTGTTCCTCATTGTGATGATGATGAACGGGATGCCTACCAATGTGAAGCTTGGCAAAATTGAGCCAGGCAAACCTGCGGCTGTTGCCGGTCTGATGCCGGGGGATATTGTACTGGAGGTTAACCACACTCCCATCGGCAAGGACCAGACCCAGTTGTCCCAGCTGATCAAGAATTCCAAGGACCAGCCTATGCTGTGGATTATTGAACGCAACAAGGAGCAGATGCAGAAAACCATCACACCCGTGGATATCGAAGGGACGGTCCGGGTGGGTGTGGAGCTTGGGTTTGACAAGCGCAGTGTTACACCGGTAGAGGCTATAACCGGCGCATGGGACAATACCGTTTTTATGACGAAGAATATACTTTTGGGTTTCAAACAAATGATTTTCGGTCAGTTCAAAATGGATGATCTGGGCGGACCCGTACGGATCGTCCAAATCTCCAGCGACTTCGCCCAGGCTGGCTTAAGCTCCATGATTTCGCTGACCGCCTTCCTGAGCATCAACCTGGGGATCTTCAATCTGCTGCCCATTCCCGCATTGGATGGAAGCCGGCTCTTGTTCCTTGGGATTGAGGCCATCCGGGGGCGTCCGGTGGACCCCAACCGGGAAAGCATGGTTCATTTTATCGGTTTTGCCATGCTGATGCTGTTGATGATAGCCGTAACGTACAACGATATTGTACGATTGATACAGGGATAAACATTGGAGGTTTGTAACGCACATGTCCAAGGAAAAGCAATTTGTTAAGGAGATCACACCGCAAAGCGAGGACTTCTCCCGCTGGTATATCGACGTGATCAAGAAGGCCGATCTGATGAGCTATGCTCCGGTCCGCGGTTGTATTGTGTTCAAGCCGGACAGCTATGAAATCTGGGAGAACATCCAGCGGGAGATGGACAGCCGCTTCAAGGAAACAGGCCACCGCAACGCCTACTTCCCGCTGTTTATCCCGGAGAGCTTCTTCCAGAAGGAGAAGGAGCACGTGGAAGGCTTCAACCCGGAGCTGCCGTGGGTAACCGAAGCGGCCGGCGAGAAGCTGGAGGAGCGTCTTGCTGTCCGGCCCACCTCCGAAACCATGTTCGGCCACATGTACGCCGAATGGATCAACTCCTACCGCGACCTGCCGCTGCTCATTAACCAATGGGCTAATGTAGTGCGTTGGGAGAAGCGGACGCAGCCGTTCCTGCGCACCAGCGAATTCCTCTGGCAGGAGGGACACACCGCTCACGAAGACGAGGCGGATGCCCGCCGCGAGACCATGCAGATGCTGGAGATCTACCGTGATTTCGCCGAGAACTTCCTGGCTATGCCGGTTATCACCGGCCAGAAGACTCCTTCGGAGAAATTCGCAGGCGCCGTGGACACCTATTCCATTGAAGCCATGATGAAGGACGGCAAGGCCGTGCAAGCGGGCACCTCCCACTATCTGGGCACCAACTTTGCCGTAGCCTTCGATATCAAATATCTGGACCGCGACAACCAGCATCAATTCTGCCATACCACCTCCTGGGGCACCAGCACCCGTCTCATCGGCGCGCTGATCATGGTTCATGGTGATGACAGAGGGTTGGTGCTTCCGCCCAAGGTTGCCCCAACTCAGGTGATCATGATTCCCATCGGGCCGCCCAAAACCCGCGAGCCTGTAGTGGCGAAGGTAAACGAGCTGTATGCCGAGCTGAAGAAGGCCGGCGTACGTGTGAAGGTGGACGACCGCGAGGGCCAAAGCCCGGGCTGGAAGTTCAACGAGTACGAAATGCGCGGTGTGCCGATCCGCGTTGAGTTGGGTCCACGTGATCTGGAAGCCGGGCAAATGGTACTGGTCTCCCGGGTCAGCGGCGAGAAGAAGGTCATCCGCCAGGAGGACTTCGTCCAGGAGGTACAAACCATGCTGGAGGAGATTCATACGGCCATGCTGGAGAAGGCCCGCCAATTCCGGGACGAGCATATGACCGATGTGGATACCATGGACCAGTTCAAAGCATTCCTGGACGAAAAGCGCGGCTTCGCGTATGCGGGCTGGTGCGGCTCGGCCGACTGTGAGGCTAAGGTGAAGGAAGAAACCGGCGCCACCAGCCGGAATATTCCCTTCCAGCCGGCCGTCACCAAAACCACATGTATCTGCTGCGGCCAAGAGGCCAAGCATACGGTGGTTTTCGGACGGGCGTACTAAGAGCGTAATAAAGATAAGAAGCGTTTACGGAGCTACCTCCGCTAAACGCTTTTTTATTTGAAGCATGGGTGCCTGTTGCTAACAGACCCGGAAGCCGCTATGGAGCGGAAAAACGCTGTATTTTCGTGCGGGCGGACCGAGAAGCCGTTATTAGCTTAAAAGAACCCGCAATTAAGGGACGAAGAGTGGAATAACGCATCGTGTGTCCGCACAATCACCAAAAGTCTTGATTTTTACAAAATAACGGCTTTCCAGTCCGCATAATCGCCGGTACCCGCAATTGCATCCAAAAGGTCTTGACGAACCTTGTCTCTTCCCCCCACAATAGAAGGTGCGGCATTTACGGCTGTGACTGGCAAGAATGGAAGATACGGAGGTGTCCCCATGAGTAACCCTGCGGAGAAAAGGAAACGGTTTGAGCTGCTGCTTGGGCAGGCTCAGGTTCCCGCAGACGTGGCGGAAGCATATTTTTCGGATGGGTACATCGATATGGTGGAAGTCAGCCGCTCCAACAGGGAGTGGCATTTTCATCTCGTGAATGCGGTTTTAGTGCCGCGGGATATTTACCGGAGCTTCGTGAAGCTGATCCGGGAGCAATTCCGCCATATTGCGGATATCAAATTGACCTTCCACTATACAAATGCGGTAACGGCGGAGGCGCTGGCGGAGGAATACTGGAGCCTGTTTGTGGAATGGGCCCAACGGGAATCCGCTTCGATCAACGGCTGGTTGGCCAAGGCCAAGATGGAAGCCAGCGGCACGGTGCTGACCGTGACCCTCCTGGATCAATTCGGCTTGGAGCTGGCCAAAAAGAAGCAGGTGGACAACCTGGTGCGCCAGTTTTATGAACGGTATTTCGCCGGAACCTACCAGGTGAAGCTGAAGGTAACGGAATCGGTGCAGGAAAAAGAAGAGATCTACGACCAGTTTGCCCGCCAGGTGTCCGAGGAAGGCAAAAGCGTCACCCAGGAGATTCTTACCTCCATTGTCCGTGAGGAGGAGGCGTCCAAGGGTTCGGATGCGGAGCTGAAGCTGATGGTGGGTTACGATATCCGCGAGGATGCCGTTCCCCTGCAGCAGATTACCGAGGAAGAGAAGAAGGTTGCCATCCAGGGGATGGTCTTCGGATTGGAGTCCAAGGAGCTGAAGACGGGAACGGTGCTGTTTTCCTTCAATATTACGGACTTTACTGATTCCCTGTCCATCAAGGCCTTCGCCAAAACCAAGGAAGATGTGAAGATATACAGCCTCATTGCCAACGGCAAGTGGCTGAAGCTGCGGGGCAAGGTGGAGTATGACCGCTTCCAGAACCCGCCCGAGCTGATGATGATTCCTCAGGATGTCAATGAGGTGCTGCCGCCGGCAGAGCGCAAGGACAATGCTCCCGAGAAGCGGGTGGAGTTCCATGTTCACTCCAATATGAGCGCCATGGACGGCTTGACCCCCGTGGACGAATATATCAAAACGGCTGCCAAATGGGGCCACAAGGCCATTGCCATC
>JAEWAA010000504.1 GCA_023391955.1 Bacillota bacterium
GCACCGGCGTGGATGTGTACACCCACAGCGAAATGCTGCCTGCCCACTACTATCCCGCTTTCAAAAAATATAAGCACTTCGTCGGCAACTACGGAAACGCCTGGTGGAAGCAAGACAAGGAATTCGACAGCTTTAACGGCCCGATTCTCATGACCACCAACTGCATCGTTCCTCCGAAGGACAGCTACAAGGACCGGATTTACACCACAGGCCAAGCAGGCTTCCCGGGCGTCAAGCATATCGCCGACCGTGAAGAAGGCGGAGCCAAGGATTTCTCCGCGCTGATCGAGCAAGCCAAAACCTGCCAGCCTCCTGTTGAGATTGAAACCGGCGAAATTGTCGGCGGCTTCGCCCACGAAACTGTGCTGAGCCTGGCTGACACTGTTGTCGGAGCCGTGAAGTCCGGTGCCATCAAGCGTTTCTTCGTAATGGCAGGCTGCGACGGACGTATGAAGAGCCGCGACTATTACACCGAGTTTGCTTCCGCATTGCCTCAGGATACCGTTATCCTGACTGCAGGCTGCGCCAAGTACAAGTACAACAAGCTGGATCTGGGTGATATCGGAGGCATTCCGCGGGTACTCGATGCCGGCCAATGCAACGACTCCTACTCCCTGGCCGTAATCGCCCTCAAGCTGAAGGAAGTATTCGAGCTGAACGACATCAACGAGCTGCCGATTTCCTACAACATCGCCTGGTATGAGCAAAAAGCGGTGATCGTGCTGCTGGCCCTCCTGTACCTGGGCGTGAAGAACATCCACCTCGGACCGACACTGCCTGCATTCCTGTCGCCCAATGTGGCCAACGTTCTGGTGAATACCTTCGGTATCGCCGGAATCGGAAGTGTTCAAGAAGATTTGGATATGTTCCTGGCTGTTTGATAATCGATTTCAACTATCATAATATATACAGAGCTTGGACACAGTTTAGCCACACTTCCCCCTGTCAAGGGGGAAGTTTTTTTCAATTTTATGATATAAACTTAGGGAGAGGATAACTATGGGAAAAGGGAGTGTTTACAGAATGGCAAAATATACAGTTGTTGAAAAAGGCGAATGCATCGCTTGCGGTTCCTGCGGAGCAACCGCTCCCGAAATTTTTGATTTTGACGCAGAAGGCCTGGCTGAGGTTGTATTGGAAGGCGACAACAACAAAGGTGTAACCGCCATTGAAGGCGATCTGGTTGAAGCACTGGAAGAAGCTGTAGAAAGCTGTCCTACCAGCTGCATCAAGGTTGCAGAGGTTGCCTTCGCGTAAATTACCGTCCTTATCCGTTCATCAAGCCCGTTCGTTCTCCGGCTGCCGGGGAGCGGATGGGCTGTTTTTATATTCCGGCCTAAAAGGGGAAAAGGGCGTTTTGGCGGATTTCCCTTTTTTATATCTGACGCAGCATGTAAACTGGATGGATATTTGGTTTTTTTGGGGAAAGGGCAGGGTAGTCGGTGTAATGAAAGCTTATTTATCGGATATGATGCAGTTTTCCCCAGGCGTCCGCCGGTTTCTGGCAACGGAGACACTGCTGGGAATCGGACTGGGGATAGCCACGCTGCTGCTCAATCTCCATCTTCTGGCGCTTGGATTGGCGGAAACCCAGCTTGGCGCCATTTCATCAGTGGGCAATATCTGTATGGGGGTGGTATCCATTCCCTGCGGCCTCCTGGCGAACCGGTTCGGCAGGAAGAAGCTGCTGGTGCTGGGGCTCAGCCTGATGGGGGCGGGGTACGGAGCGTTTGCCATTGCAACTGAGCTGTGGCTGTTATTCGCCGCGCAAATCATGCAGTCTGTGGGTATGAGTCTGTTGGTCACCACGGAAATCCAGCTGCTGTACTCTTACAGTGTATCCCGGCAGGAGGAAACCCGCGGCTTCAGTATGCTGTTTGCGGTTTTCACCTTGTTTATGGGCATCGGGACCTTGGCAGGCGGATTTTTGCCCCGGTTATTAGGCGGGGCCCGGACAGACTACCAATGGTCTCTGCTGGCGGCTGGTCTATGTATTCTGGCCTGCGGCCTGTTCCGGCTGGCGCTGTTCCCCCAAGAGCAGGCGCCTCCTGCCGCAGCGAAGGCACCGTCCACGGTTTCCGGAAGCAGCCGGGTACGCGGCAAGCTGAGGCTGCCGGGCAAGGCGGTCTGGATCTTCTGCACGATGAATTTTCTGCTGGCGGCTTCCATCAACTTTGTGGAGCCGTTCCAGAATGTCATCGTCAAATTCCGGATGGATTGGCCGGATACTATGGTTTCCTTGCTGCTTACCTTAAACGGGCTGGCCCAATTTATCGGATCGTTTCTGATGCCAATTTGTCTGGAACGCCTCGGCATCCGGCGCACCTACCGGCTGGTATTTGCGGCTAATCTGCTGGGTACTCTGCTGCTTGCGGCAGCGGTGCCGCCGGCAACCTTCTCCATTCTGCTGCTGGTCAGAGGCGGCGCTACCGTGGTCTCCAACAACCTGGTGCTTACCCATACCATGTCGGTCACCTCCGAGGAGGAGCGCAATGCATATGCGGGCATCCGGCAGGTAACACGGAGCATCGGCGCCTCCGCAGCGATTTATTCGGCCGGCTTCCTTCTTGCCGGCAAGCATTATGCACTGCCCTTTTTGGGCGGGGGGATTCTGCTGGTCTTGTCGTGGATTTTCTTCCGGCTGTGGGTGGAGCCGCTGATCGAAGCAGGTATGGCTGAAAAGGAAAAGGGTTAAGGAGCAAAGCTCCTTAACCCTTTTTTTCCATGGCCTTCAACAGCTCAGCCAAATTGCCCAAAGGCAGATTGGGCTCCGAATCGCCGGTTTCGTATACAGTGTGGGTGGTGTAGATGGATTCATCGGCGGCATTGTTCTCCGCCAGCTCAAAATCGCTGTAAGCTGCGATAAACACCTTGGCGGTGTTGGCGGCATCGTCCACCGCGCGGTGGTGAGAGCCTTCAAAGCCGATCTCCAGCATCTCCAGCGCCTTCTTCAAGCCGATCTGGCGGTAGGTGCCTTCGCCGCTCCGTTTTTTCGAAAACTGCTTTTGAATGTCGTTGTGGTTGCGGATCCAGTCCAGCGGGATCTTGTGCTCGTTGCAGCTTTTCACCAGCTGGTATTTGTCATCGGGACCCCAGGCGCACATATAATACGAACCTGAGCCAATCCAGCTGCGGAAGGCTTCAATCGCTGCTCCGAGAGCAGGCGCATTCTGGATATCCTGGTAGGTGATGCCCGTAAAGGCGGTGGTGTGCTGGTTGAAGGACGCGTCCCTCAAGGGTTTGACAAAGGACTGGAAGGAATCCGTTATTTTCAGCTGCCCTTCCGATTCCTGGACGCGGACGGCGCCGATCTCGATAATCTCGGCCAGCCATTCCTGCTTGCGGATTACGGTAAATTCCAAATCATACACAATCACATTCATTCTAAAGGACACCTGACTTTCCAAAATTCAGATAAATGATACATGAATACGTGCTAATTGTAATACGAATGTGCGGCGCATACAAGGCAGCGTTCCGCCCCATTCATAGTTTTTTCGGGAAAAACCTGTTACAATGAGGAAAACTGTGGTCATATTAACAAGCAGCCGCAACGGCAGCAGCTGTTGCGCGGATTGAAGCAAACAGGTGGGATAACATGCGCATCGGTTTTTTTGACTCGGGTGTAGGCGGCGCTACGGTTTTGGCCCGCGCATTGGCCTCCATGCCCGAAGAGGACTATTTGTATTTTGCCGATACCCTGCATGTCCCCTACGGCGAGAAGCCCAAGGATGAGGTGCAGGGCCATATTTTTGATGCCGTGGAGCAGATGGTGGAGGAAGGCATCAAGGCGCTGGTGATTGCCTGCAACACGGCAACCAGCATCGCCGTTAAAGCGCTGCGGGAGAAATACACCTTCCCGATTATAGGCATGGAGCCAGCAGTGAAGCCGGCCGTGATGCGGACAGCGGGCAGCGAGAAGCGGGTGCTGGTGTTTGCTACCAGCCTGACGCTGCGGGAAGCTAAATTCCAGCAGCTCGTGTCCGCGGTGGATCAGCATCACATCGTCGATCACCTGGCCCTTCCCGGGCTGGTGGAGCTGGCGGAGAAGGGGATTTTCGGCGGTCCGCTGGCGGAGGAGTATCTCCGGCGGGAGCTTGCGCCTTTCGACCTGGGATGCTACGGCACAGCGGTGCTGGGCTGCACCCACTTCCCGTTGTTCCGGCCCGTATTCGCAGAGCTTTTGCCCGCCGGCACCGATCTCATCGACGGGGCGGAGGGAACCGTCCGCCACTTGAAGGCAACGCTGGATAAGGCGGGGCTTACCGGGGGCGGAAGCGGCAGGCTGGAGTTTATGTCCTCCGGCCACTCTGCCAAGACGGAGGATATTTTCAATGCGGCGCTGGATGCCGCTTCCGATATGGAGAAGCGGATGCGCCGGCAGGCGTGAGGTTCATCATATCAGACGGGAGGAAAAGGGCATGAAAATCACCTTTTACGGACATTTCTGCTTTATGGTGGAGCATGGGGGAGTACGGCTCATCCTTGATCCGTTTCTTTCGGGAAATCCCGCCTCCGGGCTGAAACCGGACCAAGTCCAGGCGGACGCCGTTATTCTGACCCACGGCCATGACGATCATTTCGGCGACACGCTGGAGATTGCCTCCCGCTGCGGCTGTCCGGTCATCGCCATCCATGAGCTGGCGCATTTCTGTGCAAGCAAGGGAGCAGCCGTCCACGGCATGAATCTGGGCGGCACCTACCGCACGGATGGGTATTCCGTCAAGCTGACCCCCGCGCGGCACAGCAGCTCCGTATCGGATAACGGCCAGCTTCTGTACGCGGGGGAGCCGGCCGGAGCGCTCATTACCATGGGAGGCAAAACCTTCTACCACTCCGGCGACACCGCGCTGTTCGGGGATTTGAAGCTGATCGGCGACCTGCACCGGATCGATGCTGCGGCTCTGCCCATCGGTGACAATTACACTATGGGGCCTGAGGAGGCCTTGCTGGCTGCCCAATGGGTCCGTCCGGGTGTGGTGATTCCGGCCCATTACGACACATTTCCGGGTATCCGGCAGGACCGCTTTGCCTTCGCTTCAGCTTGCGAGGAGGCGGGCATCCGCTGTGCGCCGCTTTTGCCCGGTGAGAGCATTGAGGTGTAAGTGACCGCTATAACAGGCGGGCCGGCGAACCTGCCGTAAGACAGCATAGAAGCAGAAAATCCCGTTTGGCAAAAGCGCTCGTTTGCTTGCCTGACGGGATTTTTCTTTTGTACGGAAAGAATCGTTATAGCAAGCTGTTCCGTTGACCCTTTTACAATTGGCATGGTAGAGTTCAGTTTGTTCACGTGGGAGGCTAGATAGGGGATTGCGGATTATCCGGCCCCATGGTAAGATTCTGGAAAGAGAATAAATGTTCGCATTGAACGGGCGGACATGGATGAAGCGAGGTGCATATAAGCCATGTTGGCTGTATTGCGCAAACTCGGCTGGTTCTTCCGGCTGGAATGGAAACGGTATTCGGTTGCCCTGGTGATTCTGGCCCTGGCCGGAATGGTGGAGGTTTTGCCGCCGAGGCTCATAGGCTTATTTATTGACGGCATCCAGCAGGGAACCCTGTCCGGCAACGGATTTATGACCATGACAATCGTGTGGGCTTCCGTTACCGTGGTTGGGTATTTGATGAATTACATATGGCATTACAAGTTATTCGGCGGAGCGTTTGTTCTGGAGCGGACGCTGCGCAGCAGGCTGATGGGCCATTTTCTCAAAATGACGCCAACCTTCTATGAGCGGAACCGTACCGGAGATCTGATGGCCCGGGCCACCAACGACTTGAAGGCGGTCTCCACCACTGTAGGCTTCGGGATACTGACTCTGTCGGACTCGACCATTTATATGAGCACCATTCTGGTGATGATGGTGGCCGTTATCAGCTGGAAGCTGACGCTGGCGGCGCTTTTGCCGCTGCCGTTTATCGCTTGGGCGATGAAGCATTACGGCAAGCTGATCCATGAGCGTTACATGAAGGCCCAGGATGCCTTCGGCGAGCTGAACGACCAGGTGCTGGAATCCGTTTCGGGAGTGCGGGTGGTCCGGGCTTTTGTCCAGGAG
>JAEWAA010000585.1 GCA_023391955.1 Bacillota bacterium
GGGTATGAGTGGTAGTGCTGCGTGCCCGCTCCCCCACCTTCCGCAGCAAAAAACGCATTCCCGCTAACCGGAGAATGCGTTTTTCTTATGCTACAGCAGCTCCGCCAGCTTCCATTCCGGGGAGCCGTCCCGGGATAGGAACCAGATGTGGGTGAACACCCCCGCAGGCAGGTCCACCTCCGTCAGCCGGGGCAGAAAGTCCGACATGCCGAACACCGGCGAGGCGTTGCGGATCAAGAGCGCGATGGGATAGCTCATGCTGTAGGCGCTGCGTTTGCCCACCTTTTTGCCGATGAGATGATTCAGCTCCTTCAGCAGGTGGTCAATGGTAACCCCCTCCTGGTCAGGCGCCGGAATCCGCCGGTTGAACACATCCATTGCCTCCTGCTGGCTGGCGAACAGATGGGTGATCTCCACGCCCAGCTTGCGGCGCAGGGGCCCTTTTTCCTCCAGCACGGCATCCGGGCGCTCCTGCTGGAACAACAGCCGATACCCCGGTCCGGTGCCCAACGCGTTATACTCCCGGATCAGCAGGAGGATGGCCTCCCGCTCCCACGCTCTCTTACCGATTTTGTCCTGCGTATTCTCCAAACCGCCCATGCTTCCACCTCCCGGATGATGGCGCGAGAGAAACATATTCTACCAGTAACGGCCCAGGTGCTTCTTATTGATCCGGAGCACCCACAGAATAGGCACAAGCGCCAGAACAATATACAATCCCACAAATAGCGGACCTCGCAATACCGCTTGTTTTTCCGCCAGCCCCATCACGATAAAAAGGACTCCTAAATAAGTATACGGCAGAACCAGACTTTTTTGGAACGACCTCAGCGCATCCCCATGCAGGACCTCCCTGATGCTGCTGCGGACGAGAAAGGCCTTCCCCCTCCAATGGCCGAATGCCATAACAAGCATCGCGATGCCCAGAAAAAGCTGTGCGTACATGCCGTTCCTCCCTTCTATAAGCTTAAGCTTCCCCGTTTACGAACCCGCGCCGCGGTACCGGCTGACGCCGAAATTCCAGAAGGCCAGCGCCCCGCCAAAAAACACACCGCCTACCACCGGAGTCAACAGGGCAATATGACCCCACGCCGCCCGGTCCAGGAAATATGCCGCCGGATAAAAGCCCACGAAGGCAAAGGGCAAAATCCCCGTCAGCAGCACTGTAATCGCCCGGTTATAGATGGTTACGGGATACCGTCCGTAATTCTGGATGTTCCACACCAGAGGCAGAATCCCTGTGGGGGCATCCGTAAAAAAGGAAATGGCAGTAAAGGTAATATATATGCCCGCATATACCATTATAGAGCCAAGGACAAGCAGGAGCAGCACCAGCGGATCGTACCAGACAAACTCCAACCCTGCCGAAGGCCAGGTCAGCGCCATAATCACCAGCCCCACCACGGAGCCAGCCAAGGACGGCGGGTCGAGATTTTCCAGGGCAAGCTGGGTAAGATTATAAGCGGGCCGGGTGAGGATCCGGTCCATCTCCCCTTTGACGATATAACGCTCGGTAAAGTTCCACAGATTGAAGCAGCAGTTAAAAATCCCGTACGGCACCATAAAATATCCGTAAACAAACAGCATTTGTGACTCCGTCCACCCGTCCAGAAGCTGCGTATGCAGAAACACCACTAATAGAAAGAACAGGTTCACACCCTGGAACATCAGATCGGACAAAATCTCCACCAGCAGATCCATGCGGTAGGCCAGCCGGATTTTCATATAGGTTTTCAGATAGTCCCAGCCGAGAGACAGATAGAACATATCCCCTCACCCTCCCTGCACAAACAGCCGCGTTCTTGCCAGCCGCCACATGAGTAAAATCGGAATAAAAAGCAGCACCAGCCACAGTACCTGCACACCCAGCACATTGGCAATGCCGATGCCCCCGTCCTTGCCGGAGAATACCGCAGAGGGCAAGTAGGTGATGGCCTGGAAAGGCAGCAGGCGCAGCACGGTTTCGGCCCAGCCCGGGAAGAAGGATACCGGGATGATCAGACCGGAGAACAGGTCCACCATTACCCTTTTGAAGCGCATCATCCCGTCACTGTTTTCCATAAAAAAAGCACATAATCCCGTCAGAATATTGATCTGGGAATTAATCACAAAGCTGAACAGCAGCATCAGGAAGAAGGCCGCCCACACCTGCGGGTCATTCGGGAACCGGATGGGAAACAACAGCCAAACCAGCAGCATCCCCGGTGTGGAAAATAACAGCAGCCGGAACAGGCCTTCGCCCAGCCCCTGCATCATTTTCACCGCCAGGTACGGATAGGGCCGGATAAACTGGATGGCTACGCTGCCGTCGCGGATTTCATTGGCGATTTCCCGGTCCAGGTTATTGAAATAAAAGGCCCGGGCCATCCAGGCAACCGCTACATAAGTGGTCATCTGGGTCATATTCATGCCGCCCAGCCCGTCGGCTCCCGAATAGATGGCGCTCCACAGGAAATATTGCGCGCCGATATTCACCAGATAGATGATGATCCCGGTGTAATAGTTCATCCGGTAGGCTAGCATGGACAAAAACCGGATGCGGATGAACTCCGCATACAAGCCGATCATGACCCGTCACTTCCCTTAACGGCAGCCAGATCCGTTTCTGTCTCCGCCTCGGCTCCCGGTTGTGTCGGGGCTGCTGCAGGGGGTTCGTTTCCTGCATCCGGCTCAGAGCGGTCTGCGGAGGCATGGCC
>JAEWAA010000609.1 GCA_023391955.1 Bacillota bacterium
CTGCGGAGGCTACCCGGGCTGAGGCAGTTACGGTGCTGGTACGGCTGCTGAATCTGCAAGACCAATAGCATTCTCAATTGAAGAGACTCCTTCCGCTACGGCGGAGGGGGTCTTTTTTGGCGGCGGAACTGCTGCAACGGCTGCATAGCCCCCGGTTTCCTCCTATGGAAGTCTTTTATCGCAATAGTACATTTTCGAAAAAGGGCCTGATTCCGCCTATAAAAATGTCCGGTTGTCGGAAACCGGGGGCTGCCACATAATAAAGTCACACCGCTCGCGACGCGTAAAATTTTTGGAGGTGAACGGAATATGAAGCAAGCGGCTGCACAAGGCGCCATCCAGGTCACACAGGCCACCGCCAAGGACCGCAGGAATACCTTATGGAAGCGGGTCCGCCGGGAAAAATGGATGTTTATCTTGCTCACGCCCGGTTTATTGTACTTTCTTCTTTTCAAATATGTTCCGATGTGGGGGGTTCTGCTGGCCTTTAAAGATTATCAGCCCTTCCTAGGATTTATAAAAAGCGAATGGGTAGGATTGGAGCATTTCCGTGTATTTTTCGCCAATCCCGAATTCACCATGCTGCTTGGCAACACCCTTTTGCTTTCCTTATATAATTTGGTTTTTTTCTTCCCGGCTCCCATTATTCTGGCGCTGCTTCTGAATGAGGTCCGTGTAGCCTTCTTCAAACGGTTTGTCCAGACCCTTGTGTATGTGCCGCACTTTATCTCCATGGTTATTGTGGCCAGCTTAACCTACGTGTTCCTGACCACTGAGGGCGGCGTAGTCAACGAATTCCTGTTCCAGCAGACCGGCAGCAAAACCGACTTCCTCACCAGTCCGGACTGGTTCCGTCCCATTATCATCATCCAGACCATCTGGAAGGAATGCGGCTGGGGCACCATCATCTTCCTGGCGGCATTAGCCGGGGTAGATATGGAGCAGTATGAGGCGGCAATTATGGATGGGGCCAACCGCTGGAAACAAACCTGGCATATTACTCTGCCGTCTATCCGCAGCACCATCGTTATCCTGCTGATCCTGCGTATGGGCAATATTTTGGACAATGGCTTTGAACAGATCTATTTGCTGCTGAACCCGCTGAACCGGCATGTGGCAGAAGTGTTCGATACCTATGTCTACATGGTGGGCATCACTCAAGGCTCCTTCAGCTACAGTACAGCCGTAGGCTTGTTCAAATCCATTGTGGGTGTGGCTCTGGTGATGGGCACCAACTGGCTGGCCAAGAGGTTCGGCGAATCCGGCCTATATAAAGGAAGAGAGGAGACAGAGGACATTGGCTAGACATTACAGAACTGTACCGGGCACCGCCTTCGACATCGGCAATTACCTGTTCTTGACGTTATATGGGCTATTGGCCGTATTTCCCTTTATTTATATTATCGCAGGCTCCTTCGCCAGCGATGCGGAGCTCACGGAACGGGCCGTATTCCTGATTCCCCAAACCTTTACGACTGCTGCGTATGAGTATATTTTTTCCACCAATATCATCATGCGGAGTGTCTGGGTTTCCATTTATATTACGGTGGTGGGCACCATCTTCAATCTGGTGTTTACCGTTACCATGGCGTATCCCCTGGCACGCAAAACGCTTCCTTGGCGCAATACGTTTCTAAACATGGTGATCTTCTCTATGCTGTTCGGCGGGGGGATGATTCCCACCTATCTGGTGATCCGGGAGCTGAATCTGCTGGACAGCCTGTGGGCGTTGATTATTCCCGGGGCCATCAGCGCCTTTAACCTGATCATCGTGAAGAATTTCTTCCAGGAGCTTCCCCCGGAGCTGGAGGAGGCGGCCCGGATTGACGGCTGTACGGAGCTGGGGCTATTATGGAAAATTGTCCTTCCTTTGTCCAAGCCGGTGCTGGCTACCTTCACCCTGTTCTATGCCGTAGGCCACTGGAACAGCTTCTTCAGCGCCCTGCTTTACATTAACAATCCGGAAAAATGGCCTTTGCAGGTTATGCTCCGGCAGATTGTTATGCTGTCCCAATCGGCGGCGGGGGATATGAGCAGCATGGACCCCAACTTTGTGAAGCCGCCTGACCAATCCATCAAAATGGCTGTTATTGTCATCGGCACGGTTCCCATTTTGCTCGTGTATCCGTTTCTCCAGAAGCATTTTGCCAAGGGAGTTATGATCGGCTCTGTGAAGGGGTAACGGCTTGCGATAAATAGAAAGCATACCATTAAGGAGGTCATTGGTTTATGCAACAGAACAAAACACAATGGAAAAAATGGCTGGCGGTAGCATCGGCAGCGTCCGTTACTGCAACGGTGCTGGCCGGCTGCGGCGGCGACTCCACAGACTCTGCAGCGAAATCGCCCCAGGCTTCGTCCGGAGCATCGGCATCGGCGGCCCCTGCCAAACCGCTGGAGCTAAGCATCATGCTTCCGGTTTTCAACACCAGCTATCCCAAGGACGGCAGCCCCGTATTGGCGGAAATCGAGAAGAAAACCAACACCAAGATCCACATTGACTGGGTGCCCAACTCCTCCTACAACGATAAATTCAACATTACGCTGGCTTCCAGCAAGCTGCCCAGCATCATGTATGTGCCTGACAGCAAAAGCTCCAGCTTTGTGAATGCGGCCAAATCCGGGGCCTTCTGGGATGTGGCTCCGTATCTGAAGAATTACAAGAACCTGGGCCAGGCCAATCAGACCGTACTCCAAAACTATGCTATCGACGGCAAAACCTACGGGATTTACCGGAGCCGCGCCCTGGGCCGCAACGGCATCAACTTCCGGCAGGACTGGCTGGAGAATGTAGGTTTGACCACTCCCAAAACCATCGATGATTTCTATAATATGCTGAAGGCGTTTAAGGAAAAGGACCCGGACAAAAACGGCAAGGACGATACCTACGGCATGGTTCTGGTAAAATGGACGGGCACTTGGGCCAGCGGCTTTGACACGATCAAGCTTTGGTTCGGGGCGCCGAACAAGTGGGGCGTTGCCAACGGCGCTTTGGTGCCGGAGCATGAAACAGCGGAATACTTCGAGGCGCTGAAGTTTATGCGCAAGCTGTTCGAGGAAAAGCTGATCAACCAGGACTTCGCTGTTTATGACAGCGCCAAGTGGATTGACCCTGTTGTGAACGGCAAAGCCGGTGTGATTGTGGACGTAACGGATACTGCTGGCCGTATCGAGCAAAAAATCCATGAAGCGCTGAAGACGGCCAATAAAGACGAGCCTAATAAGCAATTTGTGGACAATTTGATCGGCGTGGAGGGCAAAAACGGCCTGAAGGCACTTCCTACTACAGGCTATGCCGGTATCCTGGCAATCCCGAAATCCAGTGTAAAAACCGAAGAAGAGCTGAAGCAGGTGCTTCAATTTATCGATCAGACCAACGAAGCCGAGCTGCAAACCCTGCTATATTCCGGGATCGAAGGGAAGCATTACACCAAGGACACCGACGGCTTCATCATTCCCAGCACAGAAACCGCCCTTATTGAATCAGAAGTATCCGGCTTGGGTCAAATGCTGACATACATTCCTGAAACCCGGACGCTGAAGAGCAAAAAAACCCAAACGCCGCTTTCCATCAAAACGGAAAAGCTGCAAAAGGATGCCGAGAAATACGTGGTTCCCAACCCTGCCGAGTCCTTTATCTCCAAGATTTACTCCCAAAAGGGACCGCAGCTGGATAATATCATTAACGATGCACGGATTAAGTACATTGTGGGACAATCCACGGAAGCCGATTGGAAGGCTGCAGTAGAGCTGTGGAAAAAGAGCGGTGGCGATGAGTATGTGAAGGAAATGAATGAATTGTATGCCGCTTCGCCTAAAAAATAGAGCTTGCCAGAGGGAAAACCGTGTCCGCGACACGGTTTTTTCTGCTGCAGGAAAATGTCCTAGTGTATCGGCAAAGTGCTATCAGGCGGGCAGGAGCATCAAGAAAGTGCAATTGAACAAAACAGGCCGATAAGGTATCCTAGGTAGGGTAAAAACAAGCCGATGGCTGGTGAATATAACTATGGGAAAGCTCTTCTCCAAGGAAACAACGTACTACCGGCAAAGTCTGCTGCTGATTCTGGTCATTGCCACTTTGCCCGGGCTTTTATTGAGCGGCCTGATGTATTGGGGGGCAGGGGGCCAAATTGAGGAGGAGCTTCATCAGCTCCATCAACAGAAGATCCATGAACGCGCCGAAACCATCGACGATACCCTCTCCCATCTGGAGATGTCCTTGGGGCATTGGGCCTTTGAACCGCAGTTTGATTATTTGCTGAACAACAAAGACTTCTGGAAGAACTACACCCAGGCATGGGATATCACCAAAACTTTGCTGGTCATTCAGAGCACCAGCGAGCTGATCGAGCGGGTGGAGCTATATCTGGAGGGATCGGACGAAGGGGGCATCCGCTTTAATCCGGAGCATAATGTGATCGAGCAGTCCGACTTAAACGAGCAGTACATGGCGCTCTTGCGGCAGGACCGCTCCATCTTCTGGACCTATCCCGGCTCGGGCAATGCCAATAACCGGGACTTGGCGCTGATCCAGAAGGTGCCGGGGAACAGCAGCGAACCCATCGGTTTTCTGATGGTCCGCATTAATATGGACAAGCTCGGACAATTGGTGGAAACCCTCACACCGTATAATGGCGCCAAAACCCTGCTGGTGCGGGAGGACGGCGGCATTATTATCGGTACCGGCGTCGGGGAGAAGGATGAGCCGTTTGTTGCGGATATGATCCGGGATATTCAAGCCCGGAGCTCTGAGGAAGGACTCTATTTCAGCAATTGGCAAGGCAGCAAATATTCCGTCACCTATGACCGGTTCTCCGAGCTGATTAACCACTGGGGGTATATTTCGGCGGCTCCCATCCGTTCCATCACGACGCCGCTGCTGTCCATCTCCAAGCTGATTATTATCGTCAGTCTCATCGGCCTTCTGCTGGCGGTGTCCCTGGCCTGGCTGGCGTCCCGGCGGATTTACTCCCCCATCGGCAAGCTGGTGCGGATGCTGGGCGGTGAAAAAAGCGGAACGGCCGTCAAGGATATCGATGAATTTTCGCTGATCAACCAGCGTTGGCAGGCCTTGAACCGGGAGAACAACTCCCTGCAGACCAAGCTGAAGCATGAGCTGCCCCACTTAAAGGAAAGCTTCCTGCAGCAGCTGATCCAAGGGTACCTGTACCGGTATTCGGGCCAGGAGCTAATAAACCGCTTCAGCCAATACGGCGGGAATGTGGAGCAGGGGATTTTCACTGTTGTTTATCTCCAATTGATCGGCTTCGACCGGTTGATGGACCGGTTCAACAAGGGGGATGAGGGGCTTGTCACCTTTGCCGCCTGCAATATTATTGAGGAAATCACCGCCGGGAATCTGGATCAGGGGTATGTCATCAACTTCCATGATTTGTCCATTGCCGTTCTGATTGTGGAGCGGGGCACCCACCAGCGGGACCGGATCTATTCGGTATGCCGCGAGGTTACCCAAACCATCAACGGGATTCTGCGGATGCGGGCTACAGTGGTCATTGGCCCCACAACGGACCATATTACCC
>JAEWAA010000649.1 GCA_023391955.1 Bacillota bacterium
TGGACTTAACCGGGGTAATGGAGGAAACGCCCCCCTGCCGGGAATTCATCCGCACGCTGAGCTCCTTCACCCGGTAACCTGCGCGCGCCATATCCACCAGCACCTCCACCTCGGGATAGTCGCCGGGATACCGCACGGCAAACCGCTCCATCAGCCGCCGGTTCACAATCCGGTAGCCGGAGGTGGGATCGGTGACTGAGAGGCCCGTCAATAGCCGGATCAGCAGGGAAAAGTAGCGGATGCCAAGCCGTCGTGCCCGGCTTCCCCGGTATCCGCTGTCCTCCACAAAACGGGAGCCGATGACCATGTCCGCCCCACTCTCCTCCATGGCTGTGACCAGCCTGTCCAGATCCTCGGGGTTATGCTGCCCGTCTCCGTCCAACTGAACGGCATAGTCGTATCCCTTATCAACTGCATACCGGTAGCCGGTCTGCACCGCTCCGCCAATGCCCAGATTTACCGGCAGCCGCACATGGGGAATGGCGTGGGCGGTCAGCAGCTCCTCCGTCCGGTCTGTGGACCCGTCGTTCACCACCAGGCAATCCGCCCGGCCTGTGGCCCGGACCCTGGCTGCTGTATCGAGAATGGCTGCTTCTTCATTGAATGCCGGAATAATCACCAGTACCCTCTTCATCCCGGTCGACGCCCCTTAAGCCTCATCATCATTCCAGCCCTTTCCTTTTTTACTTCCCCTATCTTAACGAATTTCGCCGGCGATTTCCAACTGCGGGTTAAAGGGTGGCATAATCACGGGATAGAAGCTGGCAGAGGCTGATACCCTCCTGACCGTACCAGTGGCAAGGTTGGGCTGGATGTAAGCGCCATAAAATGTATGCTATCCCGCGATTTACCCCGAATTTACTCAAATAGCGATCCAAAAATGGTTCTTAAACGCTCCATTTGGCCGATGTGGAGGGGATGTAGCGGGATTAGCATACATTTTGTGATCGCTATCATCTCCCTGATAGTTCCTTCCCTGCTATGGCAAAAAAGCATCCGGTTTTTCAACCGGATGCTGCATGAATCATGCGCCAGCTTACCCCGCCGCGAACTGGCTCTCGTACAGCCGGCGGTAGGCGCCGCCCTGGGCCAGGAGCTCATCATGGCTGCCTGCCTCCACGATGTCGCCGTTCTGCATATAGAGGATCAGGTGCGCCTCCCGGATGGTGGACAGCCGGTGGGCGATGACGAAGCTGGTGCGTCCGGCGATCATCCGCAGGAAGGCCTCCTGGATGCGCAGCTCCGTCCGGGTATCGATGCTGCTGGTGGCTTCGTCCAGAATCAGCATAGGCGGGTCCACCAACATTACCCGGGCAATAGTCAAGAGCTGCTTCTGGCCCTGGGACAGGCTGTCCCCCGTTCCGCTGATGACAGTGCTGTAGCCCTCGGGAAGGCGGCGGATGAAGCTGTGGGCATTAGCCGCCCGGGCCGCCGCCTCCACCTCGGCATCGGTGGCATCCGGTTTGCCATAGGCGATATTGTCGCGGATGGTGCCGCCGAACAGCCAGGTATCCTGCAGCACCATGCCGAAGGAGCGGCGCAGGCTGTCCCGGGTCATATGCTTGATATTCACCCCGTTCAGGGTAATCTCCCCCCGGTCCACATCATAAAACCGCATCAGGAGATTGACCAGGGTGGTTTTGCCCGCCCCGGTTTGGCCTACAATGGCGACCCGGGTGCCGGGTTCAACGGTCAGGCTGAAATCGGAAATCAGCGGGCGGACCGGGTTGTAAGCAAAGGCCACATGTTTGAACTCCACCGTCCCTTGGGCAGGCTCCACCGTTACGGCATCCGCAGGCTCCGGTTTTTCCGGAGGCATATCCATAATGGTAAAGATCCGCTGGGCCGAGGCGGTGGCCGATTGCAGCTGCGTGAGCACGCCGGTGATTTCATTAAAAGGTTTGGCAAACAGGTTGGCGTAAATCAGGAAGCTGGACAACCCGCCGATGGAAATCTGGTTCATAATGCTGGCTACGCCGCCCACCATGGCGATGACGGAGAAGGTCACATTATTCACCAGCCGGGTGGTGGGGTTGGCCAGGGAGCCCAGGAACTGGGACTTCACACCAGCTTCGTACAGACGGCTGTTCTTTTCCTGAAACTGCCCCATAGCCTGGGCTTCGTAATGGAAGGCTTGAACGATCTTTTGACCGCCGACCATTTCCTCTACGTAGCCGTTCAGCTCACCCAGGGTTTTGGCCTGCTCCCGGAACAGCTTCTGGGACCGGGTGGTGACATAACGGGCGGCATAATATGCCGCGGGGGCTGACAATAGCACAATCAGGGTCATCAATGGGCTGATGTAGAGCATCAGCACAATAGAGCCGACAATCGTGACAATGCCGGTAAGCAAGGAGGAGAAACCCTGCTGCAGCCCGTCGGAGATCATATCCATATCGTTGATAAACCGGCTGATGCTGTCCCCGTGGGGGTGATTATCATGGAAGGACAGGGGCAGTTTGCCGATGTGGGCGAACAGATCCTGACGGAGGGAGTCTACGGTTTTGTAGGACGCCTGATTCATCAGGTAAGCCAGAAGCCAGCCGAAAAGACTGCCCGCCCCGTAGATGATGCCCAGAATCACAAGGATGCGGAATACGGCGGGGAAATCCACCTGCCCCGCTCCCGTCATGGCATCTACGGCTTTGCCGATAAAATAAGGACCGGCCAGGCTTGAAGCTACGCTCAGAATGGCGCAAACCGCCGACCAGTACAGGATGGAGCGGAAACGGCCCACATAGGACAGCAGCCGGGTCCAAATTTGTCTTGTGGTCATGATACGGCCTCCTCTCCGGAGAGCTGGGATTGGCAAACCTCTTGGTAAACCTGGCAGGTTTCCAGCAGCTCCTCATGGGTGCCCAAACCCGCAATTTTGCCGTCATCCAGCACCAGAATGCGGTCCGCATGGCGGACAGAGCTGACCCGCTGGGACACGATGAGCAGGGTTTTGTCCCCGGCAGTTTCACGGAGGCCCTTGCGCAGAGCGGCGTCGGTAGCGTAATCCAACGCGCTGGCGGAGTCATCCAGAATCAGAATCTCCGGCTTGGACGCCAGAGCCCTGGCGATGGTCAGGCGCTGCTTCTGGCCGCCGGAGAGATTGAGCCCCCCGCGTACCAGCACGGTGTCATACCC
>JAEWAA010000654.1 GCA_023391955.1 Bacillota bacterium
GAATCAAAGTGATCATGAGTAAACCCCAGTCTGATCCCAAAGCTGTTATCCGGGGCCAGAAGGATGTTCTGGAGGCCAAAAGAAAGCGTTTGGGCAGGTTGATTGAAAGGATGGAGCACATTTTGAAGGGAGAGGAAGATATGGATTTTGGCGTATTCAAGCACCACGAATTGGAAGAGTTACTCAGAAGCCGGTTGTCGCAATTAGAGCCGCAGCTCCGTCAGGCCTTGATAGCGGAATACGGAGGTATGGAGGCATGTTTGGAGGAATTGATGCGTAATGAGGCCGCCATTATCGAGATAGCCGTGAAGGATTACGGGAGTTTGGGCGGCTATATTGCTTCCCTGAAGGCCGAACCGTTGCCGGATACAAATGCGGGAAAGCTGCAAATCAGGCTGGATGGCATTGTGGGACAAATCGCGGCATACAAAGGCCGGGAGATCAGCGACCCGCAGGTGCAAGAGCTCGTTGAGGAGTGGAAGTGCACCGCGCATCAAATTTTTCATTCGGAGGATATATCCCCGCTGTTCAAACAGATATACACCGGCTACATGCACGGCAAGGAAACAGGCACAATCATCGATACCCGACATGGTAAAGGGGCGGCTGTGTTCGTGGGCCGGGCAATGGAATATAACGCGTTGTCATGAAAGCCGGGCTGCCTGGGTGGAAGTTTTTTATATAACCAAATTCCCCTCTTGAAGAAATTGGAAGGGAACACTATGCTCTATCTATCAACTGATAAGGGAGCGATGCAGTATGAAAAGTCTGTCCATCTGTGTGAAGAAGGGATTCGGACAAATCTGACCACGGGACAGTGGCTTCCGTGGTTTTCAAAACATGGAGGGATACAAAAATTGAGTACACGTAACTGGCAAGCTTTTTTTGATGCCCATGCGCCGCATTATATGAAAAACGGATTTACCCGCAATACCATATCCGAGGTAGATTTTCTGCTCCAGGAGCTGGGCCTTGCCACTGGCGGCAGCATTCTTGATGTAGGCTGCGGCACCGGACGGCATTCCATTGAGCTGGCCAAACGCGGCTTTAAGATGACAGGCGTGGACATCTCGCAGGGGATGCTGGCGGAGGCGGAAAAGGCTGCTGCTGCGGCAGGGGTTCAGGTGGAATGGGTCCACAGCGATGCGGTTACCTACGTTCCGGAGAAGAAATTTGATGCGGTGGTTTGTTTGTGCGAAGGTGCCTTCGGTTTAGTTGGCAGGGATGAAGAGCCTCTGGAGCATGATATGGGCATTCTCCGCCGGGTGGCAGCCGCCTTGAAGCCCCAAGGCCGGTTTATTCTGACGACCCTGAACGCCTATTGCCGGATTCGCAGCCTCACTCAGGAGGATGTGGATTCGGGCCGGTTTAACCCGGTGACAATGGTGGAGCAGGCGGTGGCTGAATGGGAGCTGCCGGAGGGCAAGAAGCAGGTTGAGGTGAAGGAGCGGAGATATTTCCCGTTTGAGCTGCAGGGTATGTTTGCGCAAGCCGGGCTGAGGGTCGACCATGTATGGGGAGGCTCCTTGGGTAAATGGGAGCTGCGCCAGAATATCCAGCTGGATGCCATCGAGATCATGGTAACCGCCACCCTTCCATAACCCGGTTCAAGGCAACGGAGCGGATAAACAGCATAACCCCGTTAAAGCCTGAGGCCGGATGGGTGAGGGAAGCCTACCAGAGAGGTGCAGCTGTAAGAGTTTGGTTAGCTAACGGACCCCACGGCGCTTAATCGGTGTAGAATCATCATTTTTCTGATTTTGCGGACTCCACAGCCCTTATTTGTCCTGATTCTCCTCATAACAAGAGGATTTGGGGTGAATAAGGGCTCTCCTGTCCGTAACATTTCCAAAAGTGGTCATTTCGGCGAAATAAGGTCTGTACGGTCCGTTACAGGCGCAACCGAAGCCGCAATCGAGCCAGTACACGAAGGAGGACACATTTGAACCATAACGAGGTTGTTCACATCACGAAGACTCATTTATTGCAGCCCATCTTGGAGCTGTACGCGCTGGAGGGATACGAATTCAGCCCGGTCGAAGGCCATGACGGAGGCCGCAACGTTGTTTTTACCTGTGAGAAAGAAGGCGCGGAGCCGAAAATTCTCCGGATCTCTTATTTGCCCGACAGGAGCCGGGAGGATGTGCTGGCCGAGGCGGAATACGTCCATTACTTAGCCGGCAACGGCGGCAGTGTGGCGGATGTGATTCCCTCCCGCAGCGGGGAGCTGGTGGAGGAAATCACACACGGAAACCATACCTACCTGGTCTGCCTGTTCCACAAGGCCAGAGGCAAATCGCTGGCGGAAAACCGCTACCGGTACCGTGAGGGTGTGCCCCTCGCCGAATATTTCTACAACTGCGGTAAAACTCTGGGCAAGCTTCACCACCTGTCCAAGGGCTACAGCCCAGTCCACCGCCGTTATAGCTTTTTTGACAAGTACAATACGGGCTATATCAATGAGCTGATCCCTGCCTCTTTATCTCTGCTCCGGGAGAAACTGGCCGAGCTGCTGGCTGCGCTGGAAGCCCTGGACAGGAGCCCCGACGTGTATGGGATGGTCCATTTTGACTACAGCGACGGGAACTATAGGATCGATTACGATAACGGCAACATCACCGTATTCGATTTCGACAACTCCTGCTTCTGCTGGTACATGTACGATCTGGCGAATCTGTGGATTCATGGCACGGGCTGGATCCAGCGTGAGAGGGAAACGGAGAAGCGCAGGCGGTTTATGGAGGAGTATTTTGCAGCCGTCTTGGAGGGGTACCGGTCCGAAACCGGATTGGAGCAGCAGATGCTGGATCAACTCCCACTATTCATTCAAACGGTGCTGATGGAGAACATCGTGGATGCGTTTGAGGTGATGCGGCATAACGGTGAAGAACCGGAGTGTGATGAGGAGCTGTTGTATAAGATCAAATGCATGGAGAAGGATATCCCGTATATGGGGTTCTTCCATGACATCTACTCCTGCGAAGCACCGTTTGAGTATGATGGCCAATGATCAGAAGAATGCCGAAAAGGCGATGAAATTATAATATTCTCTACAGAAAAAAACTCCAGGGCATCTGGAGTTTTTTTGCGTCCTTCGGGTCAGCTTTCCGCCGCTTGGTCTTCCTTGGGCTTGAGGGCGAAGGCGGACAACAGAACCGCAACGGCTCCTAACCCGGCAGCCAGATAGAAGAAGGGGCCTGCAGACGACTTCAGCATAACGGAGGCAACCGGAGGTCCGGCTGCAACGCCGATGAACCGCATGCTGCTGTAGAAGGAGGTGACGGTGCCGCGCTGTTCTTTTTCGATCCCTTCAGTGATGAAGGCGTCGAGACAAGGCAGGGCAATACCCACCCCTGCGGAGCTGAGCGAAATCAGGGTCATATCCAGCAGGAGGGAGTTTTCGCCAAACCAGGCGCAGGCCAGCGCCGCGGCAGAGAGCTGGACCACACCGGCCAGGTTGAACCACTTCATCCGTTTCTTATGGTCCCCGATGATCTTCCCTGTTCCGAAGGAGCATATGCATAACGCCGCTGTAGGAATGGCCAGCATACTCCCCTTCAGCACTCCATGCATTCCGTGTTCATCCTCCAGCGTTTCCGACAAATAAAAGAGGGTGCCGAACACCACAAACATGCTGATGCCGCCCAAGGCGAAGATGGCATACAGCCAGCGGCCTTTTTCCTTGAACAGGGTTTTAACCGATTTGAAGAACTCCGGAATGCGGGGAGGTTTGTCCTGGCTCTTCTTTTTGGGCACCTTGACCATAAACCATACCATCAGAAGAGACGCTGCACACAGCACCGGAATGGCCCAAAAGGGGGCGTACCAAACCAGGGCGGCCAATAAGGAGCCAAGAATGGGGCTCAGCACCTTGCCGAAGGTATTGGAGGTTTCCACGATACCCAGGCCTGCACTGACCTGGGCTTCATCCTGAAACAAATCCCCTACCAGCGGCATGACAATGGGAAACGCCCCGGCTGCGCCGATCCCTTGGATAAACCGGCCCACCAATATCCATAGGTACGCATTCCCGAACCAAACGGAGGCAATCCCGCAGAGCAGACCCCCAAGTCCGGTCAGGATCAGGCTGGGTACGATCACCTTTTTCCTGCCGAAGCGGTCGGACAGAAAACCGGCTACCGGGATCAGGAAAATCGCCACAACGGAGTATACGGTGATGATCAGACTGACTTGAAAGGAGCTGACGTTCAATTGGCTGCGCATGCCGGGAAGCACCGGAATCAGCATGGAATTTCCCAAGGTCATAATCAGCGGTATGGAGGAAATGGCCAGCAGGTCCTTTTTCTTAGGCGCGCTCATGTATTTCCCTCCTTCAATTACGGGTAATTGCCCTACCCGGTGGCGCCGGATCAAATCGCAGATTTTTGTGGTACGAGCCCGGGCAGCCGCATATCCTCTTATGAGGAATTTGGGAGGTGGGTAGGAATGGCGGTATTGTTCAGCCATTTTCTGTTGGGTTTATCGTTGGCCGCTCCGATCGGCCCCATTAATACGGCTCAGATGGAGCGGGGCATCCGCAGCGGTTTTTGGCATGCATGGCTGGTGGGGCTTGGGGCAATGCTTGCCGACGGCGCTTTTATGCTGCTGGTTTATTTTGGCGTCATCCATTTTTTGAATGAACCGTTTATGAAAACCTTCCTGTGGCTGTTCGGCTGTTTTGTCCTGACGTATACGGGCATTGAAAGCCTGCTTCATGCGGGCAAACAGGGTGATGCTTACCGGGGAGGCGGCGAGGCGCCCATAAAGTCGTTTCTGTCAGGGTTTCTGCTGTCTGTCTCCAATCCCATGTCCATTCTATTCTGGCTGGGGATATACGGCTCAGTTCTGGCGGATATGATCGCGAAATACCAAGCACGGGAGGTCCTGCTCTACAGCGGTGCCATCATGGCCGGGATTATGCTGTGGGATGTGATGATGGCTCTGATGGCCAGTGCATTCCGCAGATTTTTAACGCGCGGGCTCCTTGTGGCGGTGTCGGTGATTTCCGGTCTGTCCCTTATCGGCTTCGGAATCTTCTTCGGCGTGGAGGCGTTCCGGCTTCTGTTTGGTTGAGGGCCCGCCGTCCTGCTTCTTCCAGACCCGCTTCATCAAAAAGGTGATAGCGGCAATAACTCCGGTGAAGCCCAGGCTGATGAAGAAGCCGGGGCGGCTGATGCTGTGGAACAGGGTGCCGAAAACCGCCAGTGCGATCAGCGCCATACCTGCGAACTGCTTCGTGCGCATCATGGGCGTAGCGGGAAGCAGCCGCCTTGCCGTCACCAGAATGAAAAACCAGTTGTACAGCAGCATAATGCCTGCGGCTGTTGTCAAATATTCATACACACTCTCCGGCATAAGGAGTGCGAATACCACCGAAGCGGTCAAGCCTGCTGCCGACAAACCCACGGCAGTTATGGGCTTTTTGCCGTTTCCTCCTGCTTTCCCGGCAAAAACCGCCGGCGCGTCATGATCCTTGGCCAGCGTGACCACCATGGTAGTGACGGCGAACAGGGAGGCGGTCATGGTGGAAAAGCCGGCGACAATCAGGACGGCATTGAACAGATGCGGGACAAAAGGCAGATTGTATTCAGCCAGGGATCCGATAAACGGGCTTTCGTTGGAGCCATACGAGGTCCAGGGCTCCAGCAGCAGGACAAACCCGATGGACAGGACATACAGCACGGCAAGGGCAAGGAGCATCACCTTTCCCGCCTTCGGTGCATCCTCCGGCTTTTTCAGACGGGTGGTCAGAAGTCCGATGACCTCAATCCCGCCAAAGGCATAGAAGGAAAAGATCAGCGCCGACCAAAGTCCGGTGTAGCTTTTGGGCAGCCATTCACCCGGCATGGCCGCACCATGCTCCTTGGCTGTAAGCACCCCCGCCAGCGCCAGTCCGGCAATAATCAGAAACATCAGGATAGCGGCCATCTTCATCACCGCCAGCGTATTCTCCAGCCTGTCGAATACCTTGGTGCCCCAAATAATCACCAGCAGTCCCAGCACCCCGAATCCCGCGGCAAAGCACCACATGGGCACCGCCGGAAACCAGAACCGGCTGAACAGGGACAAGGCCGTCAGCTGGCTGCCCATAATGAGAAGCTCGGCGGACCAATAAACCCAGCCGCTGCTGAAGCCGGCCCAACGGCCATAGGCTTTCCCGGCGTAGGAACGGAAGGAGCCTTCCATAGGCTGGTCCGCCGTCATACGGGCCAGTTGGTCGAACACCAGATAGGTGCCCACGGCTGCCAACGCGTAGTTGAACAGCACGGACGGTCCACCGATCTCAATGGCGATAGCAGAGCCCAGAAAAAAACCTGTACCGACTGTACAGGCAACGCCAAGCAGTGACAATTTCCACCAAGGAAGCTGTTTCTCCTGTTGGGGAGGAGCCTTGCTGTTTTGAGCCATGTCGGTAAAGTCCCCTTAGGCAAATACCGGAGTTGCCCGGATTTGCTGAGTTGATTCATGGGTTTACTATCTCCATATCCCGCAGGTTTATGTAGTTCATGGGGGAGCAAAACATCATTGACAACACTATATCAACATAATATAGTTGACTCATCAGGAATGCTTCCTCAGCGGAAAGGAACGTGCGGTTATGAAGGCTCAAAAAGTCCGGAAGGCCATTCTCCTTCTGTCCATGCTGGTTTTTCCCCTTACACTGAACTATTTCTCCCCTTATCTGATTGTCCAAGGAAGCTTTGCAGGGATTGTCTCCGGCAGCTTCCTGCTGTTCGCGGCGCTGTTTCTAACCTCATTGATCTTCGGCCGGGCCTTCTGCGGCTGGATTTGTCCGGCGGGAGGTTTACAGGAGGCCTGCGGGGAGATAAACGCCAAACCAGCAGGCCCCAGACAGAACCTGATCAAATATTGGATATGGACGCCTTGGGTCGGATCTATTCTTGCAGGCTTCGTCTCGGCAGGAGGGATCGGGAAGGTGCAGCCTCTTTATTTCACAGATCATGGCATTTCGGTCTCGAATAACTACGGGTATATCACGTACTTCCTGGTTGTGGGGCTGATTGCGGGCACAGCTCTTCTGTTCGGACGGAGGTCCTTCTGCCATTCTCTCTGCTGGATGGCGCCTTTTATGGTCATCGGCAGCCGGATCAAGAATAAGCTGGGATATCCTTCCCTCCGCCTGGAAGCTGCCGCCTCCCGGTGTGTGTCGTGCAAAGCCTGCGACAAGGCCTGTCCTATGAGCCTTCCGGTGAGCCGGATGGTCAAGGAAGAACAGATGGATCATGATGAATGTATCCTGTGCCGGAATTGCGTGGACGGCTGCCATAAGGGGGCGATCCGCATCGGACTGGGAAGGCGCTCACCAATTGACAGTCCTCTATCAAAAGGGCTATAATCCGCATATCATTTTGATAGAAGGGGCGGCGGAATGGCCAAGGAAAACACAACGGTCTATATTATTCTGGGCTTGTTGAACCATGAGGATTTAAGCGGTTATGACATCAAGAAGCGGGCGGATTATATGATCGCCAGCTTCTGGGAGATCGGGTACGGACAGATTTATCCCACTCTCTCCAAGCTGGAGCAGGAGGGTTTGGTGACCAAACGGGTCAGTGAAGAGAGCAAAGGACCGGAGCGGAATCTCTACTCCATTACCGAAGCAGGGCGGGCGGAGCTGACCCGGTGGCTGAAGGTTCCCGAGCAGAAGGAGTATACCAAGTACGAGATTCTGCTGAAGCTGTTTTTCGGCAGCCTGGTTCCAGTGGAGGAAAGCGCCAAACGGATAGATGCCTTTAAGGCCCGTCATACGGAAAACCTGAAGATGATCGAGATGTTCAAAGGGAATTTGCAGCGGGTGATGGGTGAGGATCAGGATCATCTGTTCTTCTATATCACGGTTTTGTTCGGGGAGCGGATTTACAATGCGTATCTGGAGTGGGCGGATGAAGCGTTGAAGCTGCTCCAGGAAACACCGGAAAAGGGACAGGAGCCATCATGAGAATCATCATTTCACCTGCCAAAAAGATGAAAACAGACAATGATATTTTCGCCGGCAAACGGCTGCCGCAATTTATGGATGAAACCGAAGCGCTTCTGGCGTACCTGAAGGGGCTGCCGTATGAAGAGGCGAAGGCTATCTGGAGCTGCAATGACGCCATTGCGGAGCTGAATTACGGGCGTATCCGGAGCATGGATCTGCGGCGTGACCTGACTCCGGCGATTTTCTCCTACGAGGGCATCCAGTATCAGTATATGGCTCCGACGGTGCTTCAGACGGAGGAACTGGACTACCTGCAGGAGCATCTGCGGATTCTCTCCGGTTTTTACGGGATGGTGCAGCCCTTTGACGGGGTAGTGCCGTACCGGCTGGAGATGCAGGCCAAGCTGAACGGACCGGAGCTGAATTCCCTGTACGCCTTCTGGAACCGGAAGCTGGCGGACCAGCTGTTTGCCGAAAGCCGCGTCATTGTCAACCTGGCCTCCAAGGAATACAGCAGGTGCATCTCCCCTTATGTGGGGCAGGGCATCCGGTTCATCACCTGCGTGTTTGGGGTTCGGATCGGCGGCAAGGTTGTGGAGAGGGCTACCCTGGTCAAAATGGCCAGAGGGGAGATGGTCCGGTACATGGCTGAGCGCCGGATCAAGTCGGTGGAGGACATCAAGGGCTTCGACCGGATGGATTTCGCATTCGCGGAGGAGCTGTCGGACACGGAGAAGTTTGTGTTTATTCAAAAGGGCAAACCTGCGGAATGACACAGGGGCAGCCCGAAACCAGGAAGGAGAGCAGTATGGAACCCAAGGTTACGTTTATCCAACCCGGCAATATCCCATCCTTGGCCTCGGTGGATTATCCTTATGCGGCCAACATTCCTGCGGGAATGGATGTGGTGTTTCTGGCAGGGGCCTGCCCGCTGGATCAGGACCGGACCATACCGGAGGAAGCGGGTTATGAGCGCCAGGCCAAGCTCTGTGTGGACAATATCAAGGCCGTACTTCAGGAAAGCGGCGCTGCTCTGGAGGATCTGGTGTATACCCGGATTCTGGTGGCGGCTAAGGACCGGTCCGATCTGGTGAAGGTATGGCGCACGGTCCGGGAGGAGCTGGGGGAGCATAATGTGCCCAGTACGCTGACAGGGGTAACCCTGCTGGGGTATGAGCATCAATTGGTGGAAATTGAGGCGGTTGCCGCGGTAAAGCGAACGGAGAAGAATTAAGCTGTAACCCCCCGCCTGCCTTGAAGGCGGGTTTCTTTATTTACACCGATTCTTCGGAGGAAAAAGACTATAATCATAGTCGGTTACTTGGCCGATAAAGGTAATATCCCCCATTTTTGAGGAAAAGGAGCTGGACCATGGAGGAGAAAGAGCTGCATATTACAGCCGCGGAGCTTTCGGTGATGAAGGTGCTGTGGCAGCATCAGCGCTGTACGGCCGCCGTTATTGTGGAACAGCTGGAGAAACGGAGACCGTGGCATTTCCGTACCATCAAAACGCTGCTCCGCAACCTGGTGGCGAAAGGGCTGGCAGGTTATGAGGTGGACGGGAAGGACAGCCGGGTATACCACTACTCTCCGCTAATTAGCGAGGAGGTTTATCTGGCCCAGGAGCGGGAGCACTTCCTGGAGGAGTATTATGACGGCAACTTTGGAGCGATGCTGAGCGGATTTTTGAAGGACAGGCGGGGATCTGAAGAGGAGCTGGAGGCTCTGCGGAGGCTGCTGGACGAAGCGGCGGAGCGGGGCAATCGCCCATGATTGCGCTGCAGATTACCTTCGCCCGGATGTTCGAGCTGTCTGTTGCAGCTGCTCTGGTTGGGGGAATCGTGCTTCTCTTCAGAGGATTGGCCAAAAGATGGGTATCGCCCGGCTGTATGGTTGTGCTGTGGCTGATCGTACTGGTGAAGCTGGTGACGCCGCTGACTCTTCCCGGCTTGACGGGAGTGGAGAATTGGTCCGACCGGCTGGTCTATCAGCAGCCTTATGGTGTCGGTTGGGTAATGGACACTGCTGCAGGATTATGGGAAAAGCTCCCCTGGCAGGAGTCTCCGTCTGCGGCTGTTCCCATGGCAGGGTATGAAGGCGGACGGGAAGCCCAATGGGACAGCTTTGCCTTTGATGAGGAGTCCATGGTTACCCGGAGCAAAGCCGGTGCTGCAAACAGACTGCAGCTTTCGGTGGCTTTCCTCTGGCTGGTTGGCTGTTTGGTTTGGGCCGGGAAGGAAGGACTAGCCGCATGGAGGACCAGGCGTCTTATCCAACGGGCACTGCCCTGCCGGGACGGCGCCGTTCTGGAATTGTTGAAACAATGCAAAAGTGAAACCGGCATTTCCGCTCCCGTATCGCTGCTGTTGGGAGGGACGGTATTCCCGTCTCTCTACGGGGTGCTCCGTCCGCGGATTATGCTTCCGCATGATTATGCGGAGCATTATACCGAAGCCGAGCTCCGCCTGATCCTGTTGCACGAGCTCCAGCATTGGCGGTCCAAGGACAACCTGCTTCAGCTTGCTGCAGGCCTGCTCCGTATTCCTCATTGGTTCAATCCCCTTGTTCATCTGGCGGCGGTCCGGCTTCGGGATGATCTGGAGCTGAGGTGCGACAAACGGGTGCTGAGCAGGCTCAAGAATGGGGACAAGCTGGCGTATGGCCGGCTTCTGCTTAAACAAGGAGAACTGAACCAACGTTTGCCCAGGCCCCGCCGGATGGGTACGGCCGTTCATTGGCTGGAAAGTCCGTCTGCCCTGACTGAGCGTGTCCGCGCGGTTTCGTTCTCCCTATTCGAGACCCAAACGGCAGGGCGTTTGCGGCTGGCAGCCGGAGCATTGGCAGTCATCGTCGGTTTGGTTGTGCTTCCCGGAGGCAGTGAGCTTTCCCGGCATCTGGCGTCCACAGCTCCGAAACCCACCATGTATGCCTTTTGGCTGGATGAGTCGGTGAATCCTCGCAGCCAGGCTGCGCTTCAGCAAATTGTCACCCTCATGTTGGGAGAAGATGCTGCTGGCGGCGAAATTGAACTGCTGTTGGATCGGCCCTTGCACAGCAGCGGACCGGAACGGTGGCTCACCTCAGCCAAAATCCTTCTGCTGGACGAGGATGCCCCTATCCAGGTGGACACCCGCCCAATCCGGGAGGAGCTTCTGCGCCGGGACATCGGTCATGGCCGGATTTTGGTGGTTCTTCATCTCCCTTGTTATCAGGGAAGATCGGTAGGCATCAGCGTGGCCAAACAAAGCCTCACCGATCTGCCT
>JAEWAA010000665.1 GCA_023391955.1 Bacillota bacterium
GGTATTCCCCGACCAGATCATTCTGCATTACGGTCAAAAAAACCATACGGTGCTTTATCCGGTGCCGTTTATTAACCACTACCGCAATATCTTCGATTTCCTGAAGCAGAGAAGCTTCGGGGGGCTACGCAAAACTAACGTGCTGGCGGCCAATATGGACTGGAACGATATCCGGGATAATTATGAAGGCATTGAGATGCGCTTCCGGGAGGGTGTTCCCGTGAATGTGCTGCAGAGTCTGATGAAGGTGAGCAAGGACGAGCCGCTCCCGGCCAATGAGCTGATTACCCGGATCTATCTGTATTCCAACGGGATTTCGGATGATGTGAAAACGTTCTTTATTTCCGACAGCAGCCTGACGGTTTATGAAGCGGTGAAAGCCGATGTGACGGTAAGCGACCTCACCATGCGGCTGCGGCTGGGGGAAGCCCTGCCGCGTTACCATACGGCGTCGGGGGACTATTATTTGCCCAATGAGCCGCTGACGGCTATCCGCATTACCATGCCATACACGCAATATACTGCCGAGCAGCTGAAGCGGAGCTTGTTTGTAGACCCCAGCCTGACCCGGTCCCTCCAGGAACGGGACGGCACCCAGATTATTACCGACAGTGTCAAGGGGCTCCAGCTGCGCAATGACAAACATTGGTTTGTCTTCTCCAATCCGGCCTCGGCGCCGGTGGACAGCAAAAATGAGGTGCGGGACAATCTGCTGTCGGCCATCCAGTTTGTGAACCAGCATGGCGGCTGGAACAGCACCTATCTCTATTCCCAGCTGACGCCGAAGGTGGCGGTGGGGGCACAGACCTTTTTGTTCCGCCAATATCTGGAGGGGTATCCGGTTATGAATATCGGGACGGATACCATCGGCTATATGAAGGTGGCAGTGCAGAAGGGGATTGTCTCTACCTACGAACGCTCCATTCTGATTCCGGACACGAAGAATATGGTGAAGGCCCAGGCGATTCTTCCGGGAGGCGCGGAGCTGGATGCCAAAATCGCCGCTTACCGCCGGCCGTCCTCCATTGCCCGTATCTATCCGGGCTACCAGCCGGAGGTGCAGGAGAAGCAGGTGGTCTATCATCCCAAGTGGATTGTGGAGCTGCGGGACGGCACCTTTGACGTGCTGAATTAAAGAAGCGGGGTGTGTCATGGACTGGAGAAGAGCCAAATCCATATTGATCTTTGCCTTCCTGTGCCTCAACCTGATCCTGGCCTACCAGCTGTGGGAGGACCGCTTCAGCCAAGCGGCGTCGGACCAGGAGGCGGCGGATCTGGAGGCGGAAACGCGGAAGCTGCTGGAGAGCAAGAGCATCCGGGTCATTCCCGAGATTCCGAAGGAAACGCCTAAGCTGCCGATCATCAATGTGAGCCTGCGGGAGGAATTCCGCAATCCCCAGGTGACACGGCTGTCCCAGCCTATCCGCTTCATCAGCATGCTGAACCGCTCCACCTTGAAGGAGATCGAGAGCAAATCCGGGCTGCGCCACTTTGACGCTTACCGGCTGGATACCTCTTATGGGCGGAAGGATGTGTTCTTGTTCCATCAGATTTACCGGGATTTGCCCATGTTTGATGTGACGGTGCAGCTTTTTGCGGAGAACGGAGAAATAACGGGTTACAAACAAACCTATGTTGAAGTAAAATCAGGAGTAGAGGCTGCCGACAAATCCGGCCAGCGGATCATCTCCGCTTATGCGGCGGTGCGCAGCCTGGCGGAGAACTATCTCCCGGAGGGAGCCGTCATCACGGATATCCGGCTGGGCTACCACGGCCAGCTGTACGATTCGGAGGAGCAGAGCTTCGTCCCCAACTGGAGGATTACCCTCTCCAACCGGGAGCCGTATTACGTCCACGGCTTTACGGGCGCAGTGGAGACTACTGTGCAGCCGTAGGCACGGACCATGTTATTCCAAGAAGTGAAGCCAAAGAAGTCCCTCAAACCGGCTCTGCCGGTTTCGAGGCTTCCATAACATATCCGGCCATAGGCACGGACCATGTTATTCCAGTTTAGAAAGAAGGAAAAGGAAATGTCATTGCGTTTCACGGTGTTGTCCAGCGGTTCTACGGGAAACGCTATTGTGGTGGCCAACGATGAGGCCAAGGTATTGATTGATGCGGGGCTGTCCGCCAAGCGGGTGGAGCATCTGATGGCGGAGCAGGAAGTGGCGGCATCGGAGTTAAGCGCTATTTTTATCACACACGAGCATTCGGATCATGTCAAAGGACTGGGCGCTATCGCCCGCAAATATAAGCTCCCGGTGTATGCCAATCAGGCTACCTGGGAGGAGCTGGACAAGTGTGTGGGTGCGCTGGAGGCGGAGCAGCGGCGGATTCTCGACACGGGCAGTGTGGTGGAGATCCATAATCTGTCGATCCAATCCTTCGGCATCTCCCATGATGCGGCGGAGCCGGTGGGCTACTGCTTTTATGACGGGGATGAAAAGCTGGGTTTGGCGACGGACCTGGGGTATATGAGCGATAAGGTCCGGGACCAGCTGCGGGATTGCGATGCGCTGATCCTGGAAGCCAATCATGATATAGAGCTGCTGCGGATGGGGCGGTACCCGTGGAACATCAAGCGCCGGATCCTGAGCGACTCCGGTCACTTGTCCAATGAGGCGGCAGGGGAAGCGCTGTATACGCTGTTGTCCCAGCGGCTGCGGCGGGTGTATCTGGCCCATCTCAGCCGGGACCACAATATGCAGGAGCTGGCGCGGATGACAGTGGGCGGGGTGCTGGAGCAGTACGGCGTCCGGTGCGGGGACAACGGCCCCAAGCTGATGGACACGTATTACGACCGGCCGACCCATTGGGATTGGCTGCGTGAAGCGTAAGAATGGCGTCACTATTGAGGATCTGCGGTGAGCTGCGGCCTTGTCGGCCATTATCCCCTTGGCTCAGGAGTGTTAGTTCTCATCCGGACCATGGTAGGCCATGTGATGGAGATCGGCTGCTTTGGCCCGGATTTCCTCGGTGGTGAGCAGGCCTTTTTCGGTGAGAAGCTCCAGCAGGGCGGTTAATAGAAGAGTATGGTTGTAGTGCTGCTCCTTCAGATCGCCAAGTTTGCCGGCCAGATCGATCTGCTCGGTAATGGACAGGGGTTGCCGCATGAAAGCACGCTCCTTTTTGGTTGAGGCGGATGGGTGTAACCGGTTGGTATGACGCTTAAGACGGCAGGCTTCAGGAATGAATCTAGCGATAGTATGTCCTCTAGTAACAGCGTATTCTATCAGTCTGGTCAACATGACGGGCAATCATTCTTTTTTCTCGAAAAATTTATGCTCTCAACAATGCCCCAGTCAGGCGGTACATAAGCCGTTTGGCCAAGAAGTGCGATACGCGCTAAAGAAGGAGGACGCCGTCAATGAGCTTGTTTGACGATGATTTTTACTCCACCCGGGTCTCCGGCCGTTGGAAAGGCCGTAAGCTCGGAGCCCCGTCCGGCCGTCCGGACGAACGGCTGATCTGGATTATTGGCGGCGCGCTGGTGTCCGGCATGGCTGTCATGCTGGTGCTGGTGCTTCTGGTTGGCGGCTTCAGCGGGGATGGGTCGGGCTCGTCCGGCAAAACAGTCCGGGCTTCCTACGGAAATGACCCGGTTGTGGCAGCCGCGGCCAAGGTAACACCCGCTGTGGTCAGTGTAGTGAGCACCTTCAAGGATGGGGAGAAGGTAACGGGAACGGCTATCGGCTCAGGCGTCATCTTCGATAAGGAAGGCGGCAAAGCGCGGATCGTTACCAATAATCATGTGGTGGAGGGCGCCGCGGCTTACGAGGTGGTCATGTCCGGTGGCGACCGGAAAAAAGCTACCGTCCTGGGAAGCGACCGGATTACTGATCTGGCGGTAATGGAGGTGGATGCTGCGGGGATTAAGGCAACCGCGGTGTTCGGTGACTCGGACAGTCTGCAATCCGGCGAAACGGCCATCTCCATCGGCAATCCCTTGGGCCTCAATTATGCCCAAACCATCACGGTAGGTGTGATCAGCTCCCCCAAGGTGCTTCTGCCCTCCCTCACGGACGGTATGGGCGGGGTTGAATGGGAAATGAATCTGATCCAGACGGATGCCTCTATCAATCAGGGCAACAGCGGCGGCGCGCTGGTGAGTCTGGACGGCAAGGTCATCGGCATCAACAGCATGAAGCTGGCGGAAACGGGAGTGGAAGGCCTGGGTTTTGCCATTCCCATTAACGAGGCGAAGCCGATCATCGACGCGCTGATCCAGGACCAGAAGGTGAAGCGGCCGTACATTGGGGTATCCACTCTGGATTTGGCCGGGTTTAAGGAAGGGCTGGAGGTACTGAAGCTTCCTTCTGAAGTGAAGGGCGGCGCTGTCGTCATGGAAGCTCAAGGTCCCGCCAAAAACGCCGGACTGAAAACCAATGATGTGATAGTGGAAATGGATACGGTATCCATCGACGGAACCCTGTCCTTGCGCAAGTATCTGTATAATGAGAAGAAAATAGGGGATAAATTGAAAATCACCTATTACCGGGCAGGCAAAAAAGCCTCCGTCACCCTGGTGCTGGAGGAATTGAAATAAACAGCAGCAATAGAAAGGACAACAGGTGAAACCGTATGTTTGTGGTATGCAAGGATCATGTGGAGCTGGCGATTGACCGTTTTGTGGATGAATATT
>JAEWAA010000677.1 GCA_023391955.1 Bacillota bacterium
TCCCGGAAAGCCCAGGCATAAGCCTCCCCCAATCCTCCGGAAGCGCCGATAATCACAACCCTCTTGTTCATAAACCGCTGTTTCATATGCCCGACTCCTCCGTTTTCTCGTCGCGGATCAGTTTCTCCATTTCACGTGTCATAGCTGCAAGGAGCTCTTCCATCATGTTTTGGTGATCCTTTGTCTGCAAGGAAGACCGGATCAGCGTCTCCAGTCGCCCATACAGCTCTTCATCCCCCTCCACAATCTGCTTCCCCTTCTCGGTCACCACTGCAAAAAAGACTCTGCCGTCATCAGGAGACTGCTTCTTTTCGACCAAGCCCAAACCCGCCAGCTTCCGGACGATAGCGGAAACGGCCGGTTTGGTCAGCTTGAGGGCTTCCGCTACTTGAGAGAACCGGGGGTTGCCCAAATAATAAATCGTCGTCAAATAATAATAGTCATTGGAATTGAACTGTCTGGCCTCTGAAGCGGTGAGTTGGGCATTAATATTCCTTAAGGACTCTCTCCACATAAAGTTGGCAATAAAGGCAAGCTGTGTTTTCATGTATTCCTCACTTTTGTTCACCTGTTTTAATTAAACACTTTTAACCATTATTGCATAAGTTCGTGCTTACGCCAATCCTTCCCCATAAAAAAACAATGCCCCACCGGTGTTAGACACGCAGCAGGACACTGTATGAGGGGTATGAAAAGGCCGGCCTCAGAGTTAATCCGGACCGGCGGGAATCACTTACAGCAAGACTTCAGCCTGGTCGCCGTTTTTAACACCGGCAGCATTGGCTTCGTCTGTGTCGATATGCATATCCAAAGCAAAGGAATCGCTGACGCGGGCGATCACGTCTTCGAAAATTACCGGACGGTCGCTCTTCACCTTAACGGACAGCAGTTGTTTGTCCTTGATGCCCCACTTCTCGGCATCGGAGGTGTGGAAGTGGATGTGGCGGGCAGCGACGATAACGCCGTCCTCGGTTACAACTTCGCCGGCAGGGCCAACGATCTTGATGCCGGGGGTGCCTTCGGTTTTGCCGGATTCCCGTACGGGAGCGGCTACACCCAATGCAAAGGAATCTGTTTTCGAAATTTCAAGCTGTGTTTTGGGGCGTTCCGGACCCAGGATCCGGACTTTATCAAACTTGCCCTTGGCGCCGATAACCGCTACAGTTTCTTCTGCGGCATATTGGCCAGGTTGGGAAAGGTCCTTCATGTTCTTCAATTCGTAGCCTGCTCCAAACAGGATGTCGATGTGCTCGCGGGATAAATGGATGTGCCGGGCTGATACGCCTACGGGAACCAGTTTCATGATTGAGGTCTCCTGCCTTCCAACTGTATTCATATTTTTGAAGTACTGTTATACTCGATTTCTATTATAACAAGACCGCGTAAAAATGGCATATGTTTTTCACATATGCCGGAATTTTTTTAAACCATTATTTAAATTCTGCCACCAAACGTTCAAATTCATCCTCCGTAATCTGGATATTTTGCTTGGAAATCCCTTCCTGCCTAAAACCCGTTACCTGGTCTTCGTAGGAGGGTTTGGTGGTGTCCTGATAGATGAGGCCGGTAAGCAGGCCGCCTGTCTCCATTAACCGGGTCATGGCCTGAATCCGGTTGCCTGGATCATATCCCTCTTCCTGATCCAGATTCACCAGATTTTCCTTGAACCAGTCATAGGTATTCACCTTGTTGAAGGTGACGCAGGGGCTGTACACGTTGATCAGGGAAAAACCTTTATGGCGGATACCTGCTTCAATCAAAGCGGTAAGCTGTTTCAGCTCGCTGGAGAAGGATTGGGCCACGAAGGTTGCGCCGGCGGACAGAGCCACCTCCAACGGAGACAAGGTCGATTCGATGGAGCCTCCCGGCGTACTTTTGGTTTTGAAGCCCATTGCGCTGCGCGGCGAGGTCTGGCCCTTGGTCAGTCCGTAAATTTGGTTATCCATGACAATGTAAGTAACGTCAATGTTCCGCCGGATGGCGTGAACGGTATGGCCCATGCCGATAGCGAAGCCATCTCCGTCGCCGCCGGCGGCAATTACGGTCAGCTCGCGGTTGGCCATCTTGAGGCCCTGGGCAATAGGCAGGGAGCGTCCGTGAATGCCGTGGAAGCCGTAGGCGTTAATATAGCCGGAGATCCGGCCGGAGCATCCGATGCCCGACACTACGGCCAGACTTTCCGGTGTCAGCCCCACATTGGCCGCAGCGCGCTGAATGGCCGCTTGTACGGAGAAATCCCCGCAGCCCGGACACCAGTTGGGTTTCACATTATTGCGGAAGTCCTTCATCGTTGCCATACAATCAGCCCCTTGCATGCTTTATGAATTTCCGCCGGCAGGAACGGATTGCCGTCGTATTTCAGAACGCTGTGTATCTTATCCGCCTGGCCCAGGTTCAGCTTCAGGAGACTTGCCAGCTGTCCGGTAGCGTTGTTCTCCACCACAACCACCTTTCTGGCGCGGTTGATGTGGGGTGCCAGCTCCTCTGTGGGGAACGGGTGCAGCTGCCGGATGGTGATATGGGCGGTTTTGATGCCCTCCTCCTCCAGCCGTGCTCTGCCTTCGTCGATGGTGCCCAGCGTGGAGCCCATGCCGATAATCAGCATATCCGGGTCCGCATGGCCCTTGTGAATCTTGATGGCATCGTTTACATGAATCGACTTGAGCTTCGCCAGCCGTTTGTCCATCATGTTTTTGCGGTTAACCGGCGATTCCGACGGACGCCCGGCTTCATCATGCTCCACCCCCGTTACGTGGTGAAGACCATGTTTGGTTCCCGGGATTACCCGCGGGGACACTCCGTCGGGGCTGCCGGCGTAACGCTTGAACAGCTCATGCTCACCCAATTCAGGCAGCTGATCCGTCAGCTTGCCTCTCTTGATGGCGATTTTCTTGTAATCGAAAACATCCGAGGATTGTTTCCCCAAGGAAAGCTGCAGATCCGTCAGCAGGATAACCGGACATTGGTACTCCTCTGCCAGATTGAAGGCTTCGATGGTATCGTAGAAGCACTCCTCAATCGTGCTGGGCGCTAAGACAATTTTGGGAATTTCCCCGTGTGTGCCATAGATCATGGCGAACACATCGCTTTGCTCCTGCTTGGTGGGAAGTCCTGTGGACGGGCCGCCGCGCTGGGTATCCACCACCACCACCGGCGTTTCCGTCATACCGGCCAGGCCGATGGCCTCCATCATCAGCGACAGGCCTGGACCTGCCGAAGCGGTCATGGCTCTGGCTCCGCCATAATTGGCGCCGATGGCCATGGTAATCGCTGCGATTTCATCCTCGGTTTGAATAACGGTGCCGCCGAATTTAGGCAGTGCCTTAATCAGATATTCCATGATTTCCGACGCGGGAGTAATAGGATATGCGGGCATAAACCGGCAGCCGGCCGCCAAAGCCCCCAGGGCAATGGCATCGTTCCCGATCATAAAGAGCTTTTCCTTGCCGTCTGCCGGCTCCAGCCGGAATTCCTCCAGCGGACCGCCTGCCTGGCTCAGAATAAATTCGGCGCCGCGTCTGACTGCCTCCACATTTTTCTCCACAACTGCCGGGCCCTTGCGGCCGAACTCCTCCTCCACCGCCTTGTTGAAGACGGACAGGGGCAGCCCCAGAAGTGCCCACGAAGCGCCGGAAGCCACCATATTTTTCATCAGAGAGGTCCCCAGCTCCTCGGCTATCTGGGTGATGGGAACCGCGAACAGCCTGGCCTTCAAACCTTCAGGCAGCACAGGGCTGAATTTGGCATCGGCCACAACCACGCCGTTCTCGCGAAGCTCGTATGCGTTTACATCGATGCTCTCCTGGTCGAAAGCGACCAGGATGTCCAAGCTGTCGGATATGGCACGGATTGGCTTGGTGCTGATCCGGATCTTGTTGTTGGTATGCCCGCCTTTAATCCTGGATGAAAAATGCCGGTACCCATACAAGTAATACCCCAGCCGGTTCAATGCCGTGGAGAAAATCCGGTCGGTGCTTTCCACGCCTTCCCCTTGCTGGCCTCCGATCTTCCATGACAGTTGACTGATCATGACGCCCACTCCTTAGCTGGTGACATCCCCCGCAAACAAGCTGCCGCAACGCTCCCACATGGATACGCGGGGACCCCGGATGATAGTAATCTTCCATTTTTCTCTTCCAAAATGTAAACGCAATCTTTAGTGCTGCTGTAAGCATTTATTTGTCTCTCACCAAAATTTTATGCTGTCCATGTTAGATTTGCAAGTAAATTTGACGATTTTGTTACATAACTCTTTTCGCTCATAATTATACTTATTATAGATAAGTAGTTATATTAATCATCTTCGGAAGGAATGAAAGAAATAACTTATCCAAAACTTACTCCGGCAGATTTTCCGACATAAATCGCCGCCAATTTCTGTAAAGAAACCCGTCTGCATCCTCTGCGGAATACCTGCGGTAGATTTCGTTGGCCAAGCGGTCATAATTGCCTGCATGCTCCAGGCCGGGTATGTGATAGTCCACCCCGTCGAAATCCGAGCCGAAGCCTACATGCTCTTTCCCTCCTAACGCCGCCACATGGTCCAGATGGGTCAAGATATCCTTAATGGCGGGCTCGGACGCTTTGATAAACCAAGGCACGAAGGTTAACCCCATTATGCCCTTGCGGGCAATCAGGACCTGAATCATCTCATCGGTGAGATTCCTGGGGTGAGGGCACAGCTTGCGGACATTGGAGTGGCTGGCGCAGAAGGGCGCCGATGAAAGCTCGGACAGCTCCCAAAATCCTTTATCGCTCAGATGGGAAACATCCAAGATCAATCCGAGCCTGGCGCATTCCTCTACCAGCTTTTTACCCTTCAGGGTAAAACCCCCGTTCCGCGGCTCCAGCACACCATCCGCAGCCCAGTTGGCATAATTCCAGGTCAGACCCAGCATACGGACGCCCATGGCGAAGGCCGTACGGAGATTCACCAGGCTGCCCTCCAGCCCGTCCGCCCCTTCAAGGGTAAGAATGGCCCCCAGCTTTCCCGATGTCTCCGCTTCTGTTAGATCAGCTTTGCTGCGGATATGCCGGACACCTTCGTGGCTGGCAATGCGCTTGTGGAAGGTATCGAAGGCCTCCAGCAGCTGGGTGAAGGACACATGCGGCCGGTTGGACACAAACACTGCGAAGCATTGAACAGCCACTCCCACCTTGTTCAGACGGGGAAAGGAAACATCGGCGTAGATGCTGTCCTGCTTGAAGCTCAGCTCGGCATGCAAATTCATTTTATCCAGCAAATCACAATGGGCATCGAAAATTTTCATAGGGTTCCCTCCTTTTCTCTCTTTCGTTTCACTATATGCGCGAACACAAAAAAACCTGTCTACTGCTTCCCGTAAACAGGCGGTGCTGCATATGTCCCCATTTGTGAAGCGAACCTGCTCCACATTCTAACGGGGTTCGACGATGAGCTTGATTGCCGTACGGTCTTCTCCGTCTATGACTATATCCGTGAATGCCGGTATGCAAATCAGATCCACTCCGCCGGGAGCTACAAAGCCGCGGGCAATAGCTACAGCCTTTACAGCCTGATTCAGTGCGCCTGCTCCAATCGCCTGAAGTTCTGCCGCTCCCCTTTCCCTCAACACGCCAGCCAGCGCACCTGCTACGGAGTTTGGGTTGGATTTTGCTGAAACCTTTAATACTTCCATGAAAGGTACCTCCCAGGGGATAGGTGATGGATTCCAGTACCCATCATATTCACCAAATTTTCATAACATACCATCCCTGTTTACAAAAAAAAGAAGCTGCCCGGTTACGGACAGCTTCTTCAGCATGTTAATGTGAATTTATTCGCTAATGTAATTATCCTCATCCGTGCGGATCTGCTGGATGCTCTTCGCCAGCCCCGTCTGCTCGTCCAGCTCGATCAGGACTGCGTGGAAGTGCCACTTGCCTTCATCCACCACGAAGCGGGACGGCAGCTGGGTCAAAAACCGGTGCATCACACCCTCCTGCTCCATACCCAAGATTCCGTCACGAGGCCCGACCATGCCCACATCCGTCAGATAGGCCGTTCCTCCGGGCAGAACCCGGTTGTCATTGCTCTGCACATGCGTGTGGGTGCCGACTACGGCGGATACCCGGCCGTTCAGATACCAGCCCATGGCAATCTTTTCGGAGGTCGCCTCCGCGTGGAAATCCACAAAAATATATTGATGGCGGCCGCCTTCCCGCTCCAGAATGGCATCCACCGTTTGGAACGGGCAGTCCAACGGGGGCAAGAAGGTTCTGCCTTGAAGGTTAATCACCAGCAGGTCCTTGCCTGCAGCCTTCAGGGACATATAGCCATTTCCCGGTGTCCCGTATGGAAAATTGGCCGGGCGGATCAGGCGTGGTTCGTCGTCGATAAAGTCGAAGATCTCCCGGTTATCCCAGGTATGGTTGCCCATGGTGATGCCATGAACGCCTTGGTCAAAAAACTCTCTTGCGATGGCCTGGTTGATGCCCCGTCCATGAGCGGCATTCTCGCCGTTCACGAGGACCACGTCCGGACGGTATTTGGACTTCAGTCCGGGGAGCACGTTCTTGAGGGCCTTGCGGCCTACAGAACCCACGATATCGCCGATAAATAACAGTTTAATGGGAATCCCTCCAATTGCCTTGTTCACACAGACCCGGCCCTGCAAGGTCTATGCCGCAGGCCGTTTAGGCCCTGCAAAGAAAAGGAAAGTGGCTTGTCAGCCACTCTCCCGTTGTTCCTATTGTTGTTTACTTCGCGTACTCGACTGCGCGGGTTTCCCGGATCACAGTAACCTTGATATGTCCCGGATAATCCAGCTCGCTTTCGATCTTCTTGGTAATATCCCTTGCCAGACGGAAGGATTCGGTATCGTCCACCTTATCAGGCTGAACCATTACCCGGATTTCCCGGCCGGCTTGAATGGCGTACGACTTCTCTACGCCCTCGAACGACTCGCAGATATCCTCCAGCTTCTCCAGACGCTTGATATAGGTCTCCAGCGTCTCTCTCCGGGCACCAGGCCGCGCTGCAGACAAGGCGTCTGCTGCACCTACCAGCATGGCGATGACGGAGGTGGCTTCGCAATCCCCGTGATGGGACGCGATGCTGTTGATCACTACGGGATGTTCTTTATACTTTTTGCCAATTTCTACGCCAATTTCAACATGGGAGCCTTCCACTTCATGATCCAGCGCTTTGCCGATATCATGAAGAAGTCCGGCACGTTTCGCCAATGTAACGTCTTCTCCCAGTTCTCCCGCCATAAGTCCGGCCAGGTAGGCCACTTCCATGGAATGTTTGAGCACATTCTGGCCGTAGCTTGTACGAAACCGTAAACGTCCCAGAATCTTGATGAGATCCGGGTGCAGACCGTGAACGCCCACCTCGAAGGTGGCTTGCTCTCCGTATTCACGGATGCGTTCATCCACTTCCTTGCGTGATTTCTCCACCATTTCTTCGATGCGGGCCGGATGGATCCGGCCGTCCGCCACCAGCTTCTCCAGCGAGGTCCGGGCGATTTCCCGGCGGATGGGGTCAAATCCGGACAGGATTACCGCTTCCGGTGTGTCATCGATAATTAAATCGATGCCTGTCAGGGTTTCCAACGCACGAATATTGCGTCCTTCACGGCCGATAATCCGGCCCTTCATTTCCTCATTGGGCAGGGAGACGACAGATACCGTCGTTTCTGCAACATGGTCGGCAGCACAACGTTGAATGGCAAGAGTGATGATCTCTCTAGCCTTCTTATCGGCTTCCTCTCTGGCTTGAGACTCGATCTCCTTGATCATTTGGGCGGTCTCGTGGCGTACTTCCTGCTCCACATTGGTGAGGATGATGGTTCTAGCCTCTTCCATGGTCAGTGCGGAGATCCGCTCCAGCTCAGATACCTGGTCCTTGTAAAGCTGGTCAATTTGAGCCTGGGTTTCTTCAATGCGCTTCTCTTTATTCGCAACTTGCTCTTCCTTGCGCTCCAGGGAATCAATCTTTTTATCCAGCGTTTCCTCTTTTTGCAACAATCGCCGTTCTTGTCGTTGAATTTCATTATGACGCTCACGAATGTCTTTTTCAGCTTCGGTGCGGAGACGGTGAACCTCGTCCTTCGCTTCCACAACCGTTTCTTTCTTCAGTGCATCGGCTTCTTTCTTAGCACCCTCGATAATCTGCTCGGCTGCCTGCTCTGCACTGGAAATTTTCGCTTCAGCAATCGATTTGCGGATAAGAAAACCGATCCAAGCGCCAATGAGACCAGTCACGAGCGAGATTGCGATGGTGATGATGACTTCTTGCGTAGACATCTGCGTCACCTCCTCGTCGTTTCTCCAAGGTGTAGCTTGGGGGTATTCGGTTTTTAATCCGTGGGTTTCAGTCTGCTTTACGCATGCTCAATCGTTTTCGGGTTATTGCGGTCTTACGGCGGAAGTAATGAATTGGCGAAAGCTCCTGCATATTTAAAGCAAAATAAAATATACATGAACATTTTAGCTTTTGTCGAAGAACATTGTCAAGCTATTGACAATCAAATCCAATACAATTCTTCCCTGCCGTGTAAGGAAGGCTTTTCTGTCCCTCTTTTTGAGCCTGTCTGCACCCCCGCTTGAGGGCAGCTTTCACCGCTTGGCATCCCCTGCTGCGTTACTTTTGGCTTGCTGCACCCCGCTGATTTAACCCGAAATGGCCCTGCTTGAAACGAAAATTCGCCAAAATCTGCTCCTCTGGGAAATGGAAGACAACACGGAGCCCCCATGGTCAGAATTCCGCGTTATCGTCCGCTGTTTGTTCGGACGCCTCCCGGACCACCCGCTTCACCAATTCATGGGAATATCCCCTGCGCAGAAGGTAAGTCATCACCTTGCGCTTCCGTTCAAAGGGCTCTCCTCCAGTAATCCGCCACTTCTTCACGGCTGAATCCAATGCGGCCGCGTATTCCTCTTCAGGATCAATGCTGCCCAGCGCGGACGAAATATCCGCATCATCCACACCCTTCTGGGCAAGCTCCATTTCCACCCATTTTCGGCCCTTCTTCTGGCTTCGGATCCGGTTCTCGGTCCATAGCTTGGCAAAGGTCTCATCATTAAGATAACCTTCCCCGGATAGGCGCTCCACCACCTCACGAATCCGCTCCGGCTCGTATTCCTTCTCCTTCAAATGCAGACGGACCTCCTGCTGTGACCGGGGGCGCCTGCCTATGTAACGGATGGCCTCCAGATAAGCCTGATGCCGCTCATCATCCCTCACAATCTCAGCAATGGACGCGCTATCCACCGACTCCCCCTTCAGAAGCCTGTGGCGGATCATAATATCCTCATGCACCGAAAAAGCATACACATCATCAATAAACAGGTTATAGCGCTTCTTATTGCCTTTCTGCCGTTCTACCGAAGTGATCCATCCGACCTGATCTTCGCCGTTCGACATATCCGTCTACGTTCCTTTCTGCAAGAAAGGCACCCTGTTTATCCAGGGTGCCCTTACCGTTGTAGGTTTAGCTGCTTGCTTATTCCGCGTCTTCAAAATCTTCCAGATCGTCTTCTTCCTCTTCCTCATTGGTAACGGGAGGAATGGTGGTGATAAGGTTGCTGTTTTCGCGGATTTTCTTCTCGATGGCTTCGCGCACCGACGGATTATCCTTCAGGAATTGCTTGGCATTCTCGCGGCCTTGACCCAGCCGGTCGCCGCTGTAGGAGAACCATGCGCCGCTCTTCTGGACGATGTCCATTTCGGTGCCGATGTCCACGATGCTGCCTTCCTTGGATACGCCTTCGCCGTACATGATATCAACTTCGCATTGTTTAAAGGGCGGAGCTACCTTGTTCTTCACTACCTTGATCCGGGTCCGGTTACCCACAATATCGTTGCCCTGCTTCACGGACTCGATACGGCGGATGTCCAGACGGATGGTGGAGTAGAACTTCAGCGCACGGCCGCCGGGAGTGGTCTCCGGGTTGCCGAACATCACGCCGACCTTCTCACGGAGCTGGTTGATAAAGATGGCGATAACCTTGGACTTGTTGATAGCACCGGACAGCTTACGCAGAGCTTGGGACATAAGCCGGGCTTGCAGACCTACGTGGGAGTCCCCCATCTCGCCTTCAATTTCCGCTTTCGGCACCAGAGCCGCCACGGAGTCCACAACAATGATATCCACGGCGCCGCTGCGTACCAGGGCTTCCGCAATTTCCAGGGCTTGCTCGCCTGTATCCGGCTGGGACAGGAGAAGCTCGTCTATATTGATGCCGAGCTTGCTGGCGTACAGAGGATCAAGGGCATGCTCCGCATCGATGAATGCGGCTTGTCCGCCTGATTTCTGCACCTCAGCAATGGCATGCAGTGCTACCGTCGTTTTACCGGAGGATTCCGGCCCGTATATTTCAATAATCCGCCCGCGCGGAAACCCGCCTACGCCCAAGGCAATATCCAGTGCCAGAGAGCCGCTGGGGATGGTCTCCACTTGCATATGGGTGGATTCTCCCAGCTTCATAATAGAGCCTTTACCAAATTGCTTTTCAATATTGCGAAGTGCCGCTTCCAGTGCTGCGCGACGATCTGCCAAGAGACTCACTTCCCTTTGATTAGGATGATAATACTATGATAACTGCTTTTTGCGGTTTTGCCAAGGTTTTTTTCGAACATACATTCGCATGCTTGGGAAACAAAAAACCGCAACCAAGAGGTCCTCCCTGTTACGGTTCTTCCGCAAACATATATCTATATTATACCCGCGCACCCGGACGATTGCAAATAAAATGTGCCGGAACCTGCCAGAAAAAAGCGGTCCGGAATCACGTTTTGGCGGAGCCTGGCGCAATGCCTGATTTAGCGGGAACCGGTGGTGGTGACGGCCTGGCTCTTGTGCCGATTCCGATTTAAATACGAGTTGCGCGGCCGTTTTAGCGGGGAAGTGCGTATGAGCGGTGAGCGGGTTCGGCTTCTGTTGTAACGGAACTAAGAAGCGCTTAAACAGTAAAAAGCCGTATCGACGCCGGGTAACGGAACTCTCCGACCCTTAGGGACGGTTAGCAACGTGTTGAGCTGCGAAAAACGGCTCTAAGGGACGCTGAGTTCCGTAAGAATCGTAGAAAGTCTGTTTTTACTCTCTAAGCGCTCCCTAGTTCCGTTAGCGGCGGCTGGCGGCAGCGGTTTCCTTTTTGCGGCGGGACGGTAGAAACACGTATGGCCGCAGCGGACTGGAAAGCTCTTCGTTTTGGCGCGGGCGACTGCCCCTGGGTGATGGCCGATTCTAACGGAAGCCAGAGCCGCTATTTGCCTTGAAATCGGCCGTTTGAAAATCTAACGGAAGTGAGCGCCGCTATTCGGGGCCTTTGCCCTGCTTATGGGGCGATAAGAGCCAAATAACAGCGCTGGCCGCCGTTAGAATTTCCAAGGGGGCGAATTCGCCGATATAAGGGCCGTGGCCGCCGTTAACCGGGTCCACCTGCCCGCCAGGATAGCGCCACAACCATACCAATACCTATCGCTGCGGCTCGCAAACACCACACTTCTATTCCAATTCCGCCAATTTGCCAAAGCTACAGGTCTCCCGCTCCAGTCAACGCGCCACGCCATACCTGACACTTCTGCTTCTCCACCATATTCCACATCTTAAGACGCTCATAACTCAAATGCCATGGTTACTTTAAAAGCATCCCGCTCCAGCAGAGGTTTCGTTCTTCTGACCAGCTTTTCCCGCTCCAGCCACCAACTTTCACTGCTCATTCCTCCGCGCGGTCCAGCAAAACGTCCTCTGTTCATTCCCCCGGCCCGCTCCAGCGACACAGTAACCCTCCCGTCCCACCGGACGCGTTCCATCCACACACATGGCCATCCCCTGCTCCAAGTCTGCCGCACCGTCCCTTACGCGTCCCACCGGCCCTCACAGGCTGCACAGGCAATCCGCCTAGTCCTGGCTCACCAGCTGCCGCCACAGCATGTACAGCGCCTGCTTGGCGGCCCGCAGCTTCACAATCTCCCTGCTGCCGCCCAGCCGGTTCTTGGTCACCTCTACGGGACCGTCCCGCTTGGCTAAGCCGATATAAACCAGCCCCGGGGGTTTACCCTCCGACGAATCCGGTCCGGCCACACCCGTCACCGACAACGCGTAGTCCGCATCCAGGGAGCTGCGCAGATTAGCGGCCATCAGCTCGGCGGTCCGATCACTCACTGCACCCGGCGCGCCTTCTCCCTCCAGCACCTCCATGGGGATCTCCAGCAGCTTGTGCTTCAGCCCGTTGGAGTAGCTGACAATGCCACCCTTGAAGGCCGCAGAACTCCCCGGAAGGCTGGTCAGGAGATCCGACAGCAGTCCGCCGGTGCAGCTCTCCGCTGTCACCAGCGTCTCTCCACGCTCCTTCAGGAGACGCAGCACCGCTTCTTCGATGCCGATATCCTCCCGGGCATAGAGATATTGCCCTACCCGCTTGCAGATGGCATCCTCCACCGGCTGCAGCTTCCCGTCGGCCTCCTCCTTGCCGGAGGCCTTGGTGGCCAGCCTGATGGTGACCTCGCCCTCCTTGGCATACGGGGCAATGGTCGGGTCCTGCTGGCTTTCGATAAGATCCAGCAGCTCATGCTCCAGCGTGGATTCCCCAATCCCGGCAAATTTCAGCATGCGGGAATACAAGGGGCGTTCCTCCCCCATCGCCTTAAGCAGCCAGGGTTTGCCGTAGCCCGTAAACATGGGCTTCATCTCCTTGGGCGGCCCGGGAAGCAGCATGTAGCGGCAGCCCTCCGCTTCGAGCGCTACTCCCACCGCATGCCCGGTATCATTGGGAAGAGGATCGCTGCCCTCCAGCATCAGCGCCTGCCGGGCATTGCTTTCCACCATATGGACGCCCCGGGCCTCGAAAAAGCTGCGGATACGGTCCATGGATGGCTCATGGAGGATCAGCGCTTTAGAGAGATACCG
>JAEWAA010000684.1 GCA_023391955.1 Bacillota bacterium
GCGTTACCGCAACGACGGTATCCGCCCAGCGCTCACGCACCTCCTGCCCAATCCGCTCCAGCTGCGCAACAGCCATCGCCGGGTAAGCCTCATATTCCAAGTATAAGGTCTTTTTGCCAAAGGTCAATTCGCGCACAGTGCCAAGGAATAATGTGATGGCCCCGGCCTCCCTGCGGCTCACCTTGTTCGTTAGCTCCTCCGGATCAATCGGCTGATCCGTAATCTCAAACAGCGGGTTATTCATAGGCAAACTCCTGCCTCCATACGTTCCCTTATTTTCACACAGGATTATCTGCGTTTCCGGTACACCACATAGCTTCTCGTGAGATATTTAATGGGCAGGCTCAGCATATGCACCAGTCTTGTGAAGGGAAAGACAGCGAACAAGGCCAGACCCAGAATAATATGCAGCTTAAAAATAGCAGGCACTGTATCCATGAGAGTGTAGTCCGGCATAAAACGGAGCACACCGCGCATCCACGGTCCGATAGTCTCCCGGTAATCGAAATCGGAATGTCCCGACATATTGAACAGGGTCGCAGCCATACCTACCACCACGATTAGCGTCAGCAGGATGATGGACAGCATATCCCCGAAGCTGCTGGTTCTGCGGATCCGGGCATCTGAGAAACGGCGGATCACCAGAATGATACATCCGATCAAGGTCAATAATCCCGCGATAGAACCTACATAGAGCGCCATTGTATGGTACAGATGATCGGATACACCCAGCGCTTCAAGCCACTGCTTGGGGATCAGAATGCCGCCCACATGACCGAAGAAAACAAGCATAATGCCAACATGAAACAGGTTGCTTCCCCACCGCAGCTTCTTCTTCTCAAGCAGCTCGCTGGATTTCGCCGTCCATCCGAACTGGTCCGTCTGGTACCGGTAATAAAGCCCTACAAGGAAGATGATGAGGATCAAATAGGGGTAAATCACCCAGAGAAACTGGCTTCCCCACGCCATTACGCATTCCTCCCTACGTTTCCGTACCCGGCAGCAGCCCACATGGGTCCGCAGCCCAGCGCGGGCGGCGTGCTTCCGGAACCGGCCGCTCCCGTCATATCAAAAGAGCCCTCTGTGATGCTGGATTCATCGATAATCCACAGAATGGCGTCCAGCACATGCCGGTAGGGGCTGCCGGAGCGGTGAAGCGCCTCTTGAATGGTCACCATGGCTTTCCGGAAAGACACCAGCAGGCGCAGCCCCCGGTCTTCGCCGGCAACCGCCGCATATTCCAGCACCAACGGGAGATAATCCGGCAATTCATCTGTGGCAAGGACTATCTCTTCCTGCTCAAACACTTGCTTCAGCTGCAGCAGCACCGGACCGCGTTCCCGATCATCGCCTAGCTGTCCGTAGGTCAAGTACAAATTGGACTTTTTGCCGAAATCAAAGGTCTTCACATATCCCGCCCGAATCGCTTCCGCATCCATTCCCGCCAATCCGGCCAGACATTGGCCGGCTAACTTCTGAAGCGGCCCGGCTGTCCCGGCCTCTTCCTCGCGTTCAAGGAAATGGCACCAATTCACGTACAATTCATCCGATGTATCCTGCCAATCCGCATCCGGGTATTGCAGGAGCTGCGAGAACAACATCCAGCTGGAACGCTGCGTCAATACCTTCATTCCTCATCACTCCCATCCGATGAATAATTAGCTTAACCGCCGCAGGGTCCCGGACCGCCCATCATATTGGTGAAGCCGCAAGCCCCCTGCTCCGAATAAAGATCCGCAAACTCCTCGCGGTGCGCTGCCGGAATAACGAACCGGTCCTCATACTTGGCAATGGCCAGGAGGCGGTACATCTCCTCCATATCCTTGGCAGACATCCCGAATTGCTCCAGCAAATCAAGATCTGGCGCCTTCTTCAGGTTCAGGGAACGCATATGGGAGCGCATCACGGCCATTTTCTTCAGCACATGGGTGATGACCTCCGTATTCCCGGCCGAGAGCAGATTGGCCAGGTATTGTACGGGAATCCGCATATCGTCAATGGCGGGGAAAATATCCTCCGGCGACGCAGTTGCCCCCTTGCCCTCCACCATGTTGGTAATCGGGCTAAGCGGCGGCACATACCAAACCATAGGCAGGGTCCGGTACTCCGGATGCAGCGGCAGGGCGATTTTCCAATCTACGGCCATTTTGTAAATGGGGGAACGCTGGGCATATTCGATCCAGTCCTCGGGAATATTCGCGGCGCGTGCTGCGGCAATCACCTCAGGATCGCTGGGATCCAGGAAAATATCCAGCTGCGACTCATAAAGATCTTGCTCATCGGTCACAGAGGCCGCCGCCTCCACCCGGTCCGCATCATAGAACATCACGCCAAGATAACGGATACGGCCGACACAGGTTTCCGAGCAAATGGTGGGCAGCCCCTGCTCGATCCGGGGGAAGCAGAGGGTACACTTCTCCGCCTTGTTGGTCTGCCAGTTGAAGTACACCTTCTTGTACGGACAGCTGGAGACGCAGAACCGCCATGAACGGCAGGCATTCTGGTCCACCAGGACAATCCCGTCCTCCTCCCGCTTATACATCGCGCCTGAGGGACAGCTGGAGACGCAGGGGGGATTAATGCAGTGCTCGCAAATTCTCGGCAAATACATCATAAACACCTGCTCGAACTCCATTCGGACGGATTCTTCAATCCCCGCCATATTGGGATCGCGGTAGCCGGATTCATGCACCCCTGCCAGGTCATCCTCCCAGTTGGGACCCCATTCCAGATTCATATATTCACCGGTAATCTGGGATTTGGGACGGGCTACCGGCTGATGCTTGCGTTCGGGACTTTGCTGCAGCTTCTCGTAATCGTAATCCCAGGGTTCATAGTAGTCATCAATCATGGGCTGGTCAGGATTGAAGAAGATATTCTTCAGCCGGTTGGCGCGGCTGCCGGAGCGCAGCTCCAGCTTGCCCTTCTTCAGCACCCAGCCGCCCTTGTATTTGTCCTGGTTCTCCCACTGCTTGGGATACCCGATGCCTGGCTTCGTCTCCACATTATTGAACCACATGTATTCGGCGCCCTTACGGTTGGTCCAGGTGTTCTTGCAGGTAACGGAGCAGGTATGGCAGCCGATGCACTTGTCCAGGTTCATGACCATTCCGATCTGCGCTTTAATCCTCAAGCCAGTTCACCTCCTCCAATTTACGGATCACCACATACAGATCCCGCTGGTTTCCTGTGGGCCCGTAGTAGTTGAAGCCGTAGCTCAGCTGTGCATATCCGCCGATCATATGGGTCGGCTTTACATGAATCCGCGTTGGGCTGTTATGGGTTCCGCCGCGGGTTGTCGTCACATCCGTTGCAGGCACGTTAATCGTCCGGTCCTGGGCATGATGCATGTACGCCATTCCCCGGGGCATCCGGTGTGTAACCACCGCCCGTGCCACTACAGCGCCGTTTTGGTTGAAGCATTCAATCCAGTCGTTATCCTTAATGTCCGCATCGGCGGCATCGTCCTTATTGATCCAGACAGTAGGTCCACCCCGGAACAGAGTAAGCATGGGCAGGGAATCGAAATACATACTGTGAATCGACCATTTGCTGTGCGGAGTCATGAAGTTCAAGGTAATTTCCTTGCCCTTGGCCGCCGGACGGTTCTTGTTGGTATGGAAAGGCGCATGCTTCATGGTCGGCTTGTAAACCGCCAGATTCTCGCCAAACTCGGTCAACATCTCATGATCCAGGAAATAGTGCTGACGCCCAGTCAACGTACGGTAAGGAATCAGCCGCTCTACATTGGTGGTAAAGGGTGAATAACGCCGTCCATGCTGCTCGGAGCCGCTGAATGCAGGTGAAGTGATGACCGTCTTCGGCTGGGTCGTAATCGCGTCGAAGGTGAAGCGTTCCTCCATCCGGTCCTCCGCCAAATCCTTCAGCTTGAGCGCCGTTTTCTTCTCCAGTGCCTCCCAAGCCTTCACGGCCATTTTGCCGTTGCTTGTGGAGGATAAGGTGAGAATTGCCTCTGACATGTGGCGGTCCGTCACCAGCTTGGGACAGCCTTGGCTAATGCCGGGTTCATCCACAACCCCGTTGACCTTCTTCATCAATTCGTATTCATCCGCCGCAGACCAGGTCATCCCTTTAATGCCGTAAGGCTTATCCTTAATGTTCGGCCCCAGGGCGGTCATCTTCTTGTACACGGCAGCGTAATCCCGTTCCACCACCACGAACTTGGGCATGGTTTTGCCGGGAATAGCCTCAATTTCGCCCTTGCTCCAGTCGAGAATTTTACCGAAGGGCTGTGCCAGCTCATCGGGGCTGTCATGCTGCAAAGGCACGGCCACAATATCCCGCTGGGGTGCATCAAACTGCTGTGCCGCCATCTCCGAGAAGGTCTTGGCAATGGCCTTGAAGGTTTCCCAGTCTGACTTGGATTCCCATAACGGCGGAACTGCCGGGTTAAACGGATGGATAAAGGGATGCATATCCGTGGATGAAAGATCACTCTTTTCGTACCAGGTTGCTGCCGGCAGGACAATATCTGAATACACAGCGGTCCCGGACATCCGGAAGTCGATATCTACCATCAGGTCCAGCTTGCCCTCGGCCGCTTGGTCATGCCATAGGATTTCTTCGGGACGGAGAGTTTCGGAGTCATTATTGAGCAGGCCGTTATGCGCGCCCAGCAGATATTTCAGGAAATATTCATGCCCCTTGCCGGAGCTGGAGATCAAGTTGGCCCGCCAAACGAACATCACCTTGGGGTGATTCGTTTCCGCATCGGGATCTTCAATGGCGAACTGGAGCTCCCTATTCTTGAGCTGAGCCGCCACATACGCCGCTACCGCCTCAGGGGATTGATGCCCTTGTGCCGCCGCTTCCTCCGCCAGGTCTATGGAGCTCTTGTTGAACTGGGGATACGACGGCAGCCAGCCTAGCCGTGCCGCCAGCACATTATAATCCGCATAATGGGCATACCGTGCTTTGCCAGTTAAGGCTGATGTATGACCGTCTACAGGATTGGATTCGAACCTCCATTGGTTGGTGGCAAAATAGAAGAATGAGGTCCCGTTCTGCTGCCGCGGCGGCATGGTCCAGTCTCTGGCAAATGCCACATTGGCCCAGCCTTCTGCAGGACGCAGCTTCTCTTGGCCGACATAATGCGCCCAGCCTCCGCCGTTGACGCCCTGACAGCCTGTCATCAGGACCAGGTTCAGCACACTGCGGTAAATCGTATCCGAGTTGTACCAGTGGTTAATCCCTGCCCCGACGATAATCATCGAACGTCCTTGGCTGTCCACTGCGTTCTGTGCAAACTCCCGGGCAATCTGAATGATGGAAGCCCGGTCCACGCCGGTGATTTCCTCCTGCCAAGCTGGAGTATAGGCGATGCTGGCGTCATCATAGTCGCTGCCCTGCACTGAATCGACGCCATATTGAGCCAGCATCAGATCGAACACACTGGTGACACGGTGCTCTACGCCGTTAGCATCGGTGACAGTGCGGTATGGAATTAATCGGGAAACGGCGGATTTCCCCTCATCAGAGAAATACGGCAGCCTGACCACCAGCTTGCCTGCCGCGGAATCCTGCAAACCCAGCTGGGGATCAATCTCTTCCCCGGTTAAGGTGTCAACCATCTGCAGATTCCACTTGCCCTCTTCCCCCCAGCGGGAGCCGATAGTGCCGTTGGGGATACGCAGCTCCCCTGTCTTCTCATCAATGAGAACCGTCTTCCATTCGCTGTTATTCGTGGTAACCCCCAGATCATGGGCTGTAAGAAACCGGTCTGCCATATATGCCCCATCCTGCTCCTGGAGCAGCACGAGGAACGGGAAATCCGTATATTTTTTGGAGTAATTTTCAAAATAAGGCGTACGCTGCTTCACATAAAACTCGTTTAATATGACATGCCCCATGGACATAGCCAGAGCGCCGTCGGTCCCTTGTTTGGCAGGCAGCCATTTATCTGCGAACTTCACAAACTCCGCATAATCCGGACTGATGGAAACAACCTTGGTTCCACGGTAACGGGCCTCCGTCATAAAATGGGCGTCCGGGGTTCTCGTCATCGGCAGATTCGAGCCCCACACCAATAGATAACTGGAGTTATACCAGTCGCTGCTTTCGGGAACATCCGTCTGGTCGCCCCAGATTTGCGGAGAGGCCGGAGGCAAATCCGCATACCAGTCGTAGAAGCTCAACAGCGGAGAACCGAGAAGAGACAGAAACCGGGAGCCTGCTGCATAGCTGACCATGGACATGGCCGGTATAGGGGAAAACCCGATGACCCGGTCAGGACCGTACTTTTTGATGGTGTATAACATGGAAGCGGAGATGATCTCCGTCACTTCATCCCACGAAGCACGGACCATGCCGCCTTTGCCCCGGGCCGATTTGTAGGTCAGCTTCTTTTGTTCATCCTGGACAATGGAGGTCCACGCTTCTACGGGATCATGATGTTTGCTCTTGGCTTCTCGCCACAGATTCAGCAGCTTGCCGCGGATATAGGGGTATTTCACACGGAGGGGACTGTAGAGATACCA
>JAEWAA010000687.1 GCA_023391955.1 Bacillota bacterium
GCGCTGCATCCTCCCCCACTCCCAGCCGGTCCTCATGCCCGTCGAAATAAATGCTCGGCGTAGAGATATGAACCAAACGCCGGACTCCATGCTTCAAGCATCCGGCAGTGACATGGCCGGTGCCTTCCACATTAACGGCATGGAAGTCCCGGTACGGTCCCCAAGGCGAGGACAAGGCTCCGCAGTGGAACACCGCATCCTGGTCCCAACAGGCAAGCTCCACCTGCTCCCGGTCGCGCAGATCGGCGTGGATAAACCGGATGCCCAACGCCTCCAGCTCCGCCCCCGTATGGCGGTTGCGGCCCATTCCGGCCACCTCCCAGCCCATTGCCTGCAGCCGCATACATACATGCCTTCCCAAAAAACCGGTGGCTCCGGTTACCAAAGCCTTGGTCATGGCTCACCATTCCATTCCAGATCAATAGTCGTTGCTTCCGTCAGGGAAATCCCACGGCTCCAGGCCGTTCTCCAGGCATCCAGCAGTACCCGCAGCTGCTCCAGCCCCGGTGCCATGTCCCTCCGGTGAAAAACCGCATCCCGTCCGTCGCGGACTGCCCTGAGCCAGTCACCCAGCTGCGGGAAGCTTCGGATACCGCTTAAACCTGCGGCCAGCATAGGAACAGTGAGCATGGTGCGGGGTGAATCTCCGGGCTCCACTACACGACCCGCATGAAGCAGCGCCTCTGGCTGGAGAAAAGCCTCCACCAGCCCGGCATTCCCCTTGAACAGATGGATGCCGCTGGTGGCCCGGGGATTGCATTCCAGGGCATATAAGCCCCCATTGTCCTCTTCAATAAAATCAAAGGCAATCTGCCCCGTAAACCCGGTGGCCTGCACCAGCTGCCGCACCCATTCCTTGGACCGGTCATGACGGACCGGCTCAAAATAAACGGTCGCCCCTTGTCCCAGGCGGTAGTGGCACGGATAGGCTCCGTGGACCAGCAGATGCCCGTTGTATGCGATACTGTAGGTGGCCAGATGGCGCCCTTCTATCCGCCGCTGGGCAACCCATGGGGATTCCGGCGATAAGGCAGGCAATGCCTGCGCCAAAACCTGCCTCCGCCGGTCGGCAGAAGCGCTTTTGTCCAGGAACAAAACCTTGGAGGCAAACCGGGAATAAGCCGGCTTCAGCACCAGACTTTCCTCCAGCCTTTGCCCCTCGGCCAACGCCAGCCATTCCTCCCGGTGCGTAACAAGGATGGTTTCCGGAACCTGTAAACCTAACTCCAGGGCAAGCTGAACAAACCGCCACTTGTTATGCAGCCCGTCCAGCTCCCCGATAGAAGCGGACCAAACGGTACAATGCTGTTTTAACTGCTCCAATCCCTTGGAGACAAAGAAAATCTCCTCACAGGTAGGAATCAGCAGTTCCACCCCTTCACGCACCACAATGGCTTCCAGCTCCGCCAAAAAAGCAGCGGCGTCCCCGTTGGGCGGGGGCACCACGAAGCTCTGCTCCACCGCCCGGGATACGCGGCACAGATGCCTGCGGGCGCTCTCCGCTACCAGCACCCGGTGCCCTCCTGCATGGAAGGCCCTGGCCAGCTCCAGCGTACAAGGCGCCCGGCCACCTGTGAGCAGCACAGTTCGCCTCCCGTTGCCGGAAGAAGGTTCAATAGACAAGGGTCATCCCTCCGAGGGAAAGCCCCGCTGCAGTACCCAAGAGCAGCACCCGGCCTCCCCGTGTAATCCTCCCTTGGCGAATGGCCTCATGAAGTGCCATCGGGATGGAGGCGGCGATGGTATTGCCGTGGTCCGGCGTAATATTCACCATTTGCCCGCCGGAGATGCCCAGCTTTTTTTGCATCAGCCGAAGCGCCATGGCACTTCCCTGATGGGGGATCACCGCCTGGAAATCCGCCATCCGCATGTCCGATTCCGCCAGAAGCTCCCCCACAAAATCCGGCAGGAGCTGGGAGGCCATTCGGAAGATGGCCTGCCCGTTCATATGGAACAGGAAATCCTCCTCCGTGGCCTCACTATGCTCCCGGGGATGGATGCGGGTGCCGCCTCCGCGGATTTCGGACAAGGACGCTCCTTTGCTGTAGGTGCGCATGGATGACCCAACGATCCGGGAGGTCCCGTCAGACGGCCCGATCACAACCGCAGCCGCTCCATCCCCGAACAGGGCGGCGCTCTCCTTTTCCTTCCAATTCAGACCTGCGGAGGCAATTTCCGAGGACACCAACAGCACATGCCGGTACCGGCCTGCCTCCACCAGGTAAGACATCAGGTCCAGCCCAACCAGGAAGCTGAGACAGGTGGCATCTATATCAAAGGCGGGCACGCCGGACATCTCTTGTCCCAGCGCCCGTTGGATCAATACCGCCGTGCTGGGCAGTGCCTGCTCCTTGGTGCCGCTGGTGCACACCAGGCAGTCGATATCCTGGAAACGGAGCCCCGCATCCAGAAGCGCCGCCTCCGCCGCTTTCGCTCCCATATAGGACGAAGTCTCGTGAGCGCCTGCGAAATGGCGGACTGTGACCTCCGTCATTTTGCGGACCCAGCCCTGCGGCGTTCCCAGGCGGAGATCCATCTCTTCATCCGTTACAATCCCGTCCGGCAAATATTGGCCGGTTCCCATAATGCGTACATGCCGCGTCTGCATAGTCAGCCCCCGCTTTTTCGTTTATACCAACGTTGTCTTCGGTTCAACCTCTGCCAGCGCTATTGCTCCTGCACTATGGGTCACTAATTCGACACATTCCAGCAGAACCCTTTTTTCGGACCGGTCCCACACGAGCAAAAACCCCGGCAGAAACACCCGCCAGGGTCCAGGAAACAACCTCATTTTATGAATAACGGAACTCCAGCCTGTTTGCCCTTGTATCCAAAACAGCCCGGCACCCGATAGGTAGCACCGCCTGATTGGCCCCGTGGCCGAAGTCGTCGCAATAGGCGACGGGGATCTTGTGCTTTTCGCCAAACCGTCTTAATCGATCCAACAGCTGAGGGTTTTCATTCTCCGAATAATGCCCGAACAGCAGCCCGGCAATGCGGCCTATCAACGTACTCTGCTCCAGATGGGACATAAGCATGCTGACACAAGCCATATTGCTGAATTTTTCGTGGTCCTCCAAAAACAGCACCACTCTCCCGTCCCCTTCCGGTCCGAAAATTCCGGTATTGGCCAATAGCGCAACATTCAGGAGATATCCGCCGATAAGAATCCCTTCACATACCCCATCATACAGCGGTATCCACTTGCTGTTCTTGACCAGCTCCCCCGGATTTCCCTCTGCCAAATGGCTCATGAATTGGCTGAGACCGTAGGGCCGGACAGGTTCGAATGAGCCGGGAGCCTGGCCATAATAGGTCAGAACACCGGTGCGGGCATAAATCGCATTCAAGATGGAGGTGCCGTCGCTATAGCTCAGGAACAGCTTGGGGTTCCGCCGGATTGCTTCATTATCGATCAGCGGAAGCAGCTCCAAACCGCCGTACCCTCCTCCGAAAAACACCATCCTGACCTCATCGTCAACGACCATTGCGTTCAGATCATCAACCCGCTCCTGCTCAGAGGCGGCGTACCCGTACGTACTTTTATACAAATTCCGCCCGGTTTTGACCCGGAAGCCGCAGCCTTCAATAGCGGCAATCAGGCCTGCATACCGGTGTGCATCGGCGACATGGCTTGGGGAGATGATGCCGATGGTATCTCCCTTGTTAAGTTTCGGCGGTATTCTGCCTGCCAGCATTCCTTTCCCCTCCATTCGGAGTCTTAATCCGTTTCCATCAGCTGCCGCAGCTTGGCTTCCGTGTTGGTGTTCGGCGCCGGGGTGTAGACATTGCACCGCAGGTCGTCCGGGCCATATACCTTCAGGGAGGTAAGCTCGTAGACCATCCTGCCGGCCCGGGCATGGCGGAACTCCAGATGCACCTCCGGGGCATAGCTGACCTGGCTGTTTTCCCACATGGCCTTAAAATCCGGATGCTCCCCCATCATCTCCTCCAAAAAATCCTCGTACCAGCCGTCTCCCACATATTCGCCGTAATAGGAACGGAACATGGAGAGGAAGCTGCTGGAGAACTGCTCCCAGTTCACCGCCAGCCGCCGGAATTCCTTCCGGGTGAACAAAAGACGGATCATATTCCGCTCCTCCGGTGGAATCTGGGCGAAGTCCAGAAACACATATGCTGCTGCAGGATTCCAGCCCACAATATTGCACATCCGGTCGGACACGATAACCGGACAATACGCCAGCTCCGTGATAATCTTCCGCAGGGAAGGGCTCAGCTGGACAGGCTCCTGCCGGGGCGGAACCGGCTCGCTGCCGCTTTCGAAGGCCAAGGAATGGAGATATTTCCGTTCGTCGGCATTCATCTGCAGGGCGGTGGCAATACAGTCCAATACGGATGCAGAGGCCTTCACGTCCCTGCCCTGCTCCAGCCAGGTGTACCAGGTGGTGCTGACACCGGCCAGTTGTGCAACCTCCTCTCTGCGCAGACCGGGTGTTCTTCTTCGGGTGCCGGGAGGAAAACCCAGCGCTTCCGGGTTAAGCTTCGCCCGCTGATTTTTGAGAAAAACAGATAGTGCCTGCAGCCGGACTTGGGAAGTCATCAAAAGCCCCCTTTCTTTCGGGTGATAATAGTAGTATTTATACCAGCATAAACGCTGTCTTGTAATAGGATATATTCAATGACATTATAAGCCTATCCGAAGAAACTTACAATGATCAGGAGGCGGGATGCGTTATGGAAAGAGTCGTCATAACCGGGATGGGAGTCATTTCACCGTTAGGCAATGATGTGGAGACGTTCTGGTCCAAGCTTGTTGGGGGAGAATCCGGCATCGGGCCCATCACCAGCTTCGATGCAGCCAGACATAAGGTCAGAATTGCCGGGGAGGTGAAGGAATTCGATGCCAATCAGTTATTCGGGGCAAAAGAAGCCCGGCGGATGGACCGCTTCTGCCAGTTCGCCTTGGCGGCAGCGGAGCAGGCCTTCACCCAAGCGGGGTTTCAAGCGGGGAGCATCGACCATGAGCGGATGGGCGTGTATGTGGGCTCCGGCATCGGCGGCATCCAAACCCTGATGGCCCAAAGCGGAGTGCTTGCCGGCCGCGGGCCGGAGCGGGTCAGCCCAACCCTGGTGCCCATGATGATCGCCAATATGGCCGCAGCCATGATAAGCATCAAATATGGCGCCTTAGGTCCCTCCATGGCCCCGGTTACCGCCTGCTCCATTGGCAATACCGCCATCGGCGAAGCGTTTCACCGTATCCAATCGGGCAGGGCAGATGTGATTCTCGCAGGGGGTTCGGAGGCGGCGCTCACAGATATTTCTTTGGCCAGCTTCTCTAATGCAACGGCACTCTCCACTCGCAATGGTGAGCCGCAGAAGGCCAGCCGGCCCTTCGACGCGGAGCGCGACGGTTTTGTGATGGCCGAAGGCGCCGGCATTCTGGTTCTGGAGTCCTTGGACCATGCCCTGCGCCGGGGGGCCCGCATTCTGGCTGAGGTGGTTGGATACGGAGCCAGCTCGGACGCATACCACATGGTGGCCACACCAGAGGACGGCAGCGGCGCGGCCCGGGCCATGCGTCTGGCCTTGGAGGACGCGGGGCTTGCGGCGGCGCAGATCGATGTAATCAGCGCCCACGCCACCAGCACCGTCATCGGCGACCGTTCGGAGACCGCCGCCATCAAGCGCATTTTCGGTGCGGAGGCTTACCGCATTCCCGTCACCGCCAACAAGTCCATGACCGGCCACATGCTGGGGGCTTCCGGCGCCGCAGAGGCCATCGCTCTGGTCAAAGCGCTGCAGACGGATCTGATTCCGCCCACCATCAATCTGGATACCTCTGATCCGTTATGCGATCTGGATTATGTTCCCCATCAGGCCAGACCCGCCCGGCTCCGGTACGGGCTGTCCAACTCCTTCGGCTTTGGCGGCCATAATTCGGCTATTGTGCTAAAGGTGTACGATGATGTAAAATAACTCCATTGACCTTGACAGAGAGTCTGACCCGCGTCCCAGCTCTCTGGACGGACCGCAACACCGGGCGCCCCCACTTTTAAACTCAAGGAGCGTGAATCCCAACTTTTTTATGCTGCATGTAAACACAACTGAACAAACCACCCTCCGGGCGCAGCGGCGTGTCCCGGCTTTTTTCCGGCTGCCCGGCCAGTACCTCTCTTTCCTGTTGGGGCTGTTCATCTCCAGGATCGGGGATTCGCTGTATACCCTGGCCATTCCGTGGATCTCCTATGAGCTTACCCGGTCAGCGCTGGTGATGAGCTCGGTGTATGCCGTCAGTGTGCTGCCCATTGTTCTGTTCGGGCCAATCATCGGCGTGCTGGTGGACCATCTTCCCCGGAATAAGCTGATGCTGACCACAGATGTTGCTCGGGCGGCTGTTGTCGCTCTGATTCCGGCCTTGCACCTGGCGGGTG
>JAEWAA010000690.1 GCA_023391955.1 Bacillota bacterium
GCGTTTCACAGATATCGACACATCCCAATTCTTTGAGGCGGATGAGGCCACAAAACAAAGCCTTGGCGAAAAGTACCAGTACGTGGCTGAGCAGATTATGCTCAAGATCAGAACGGACGGCCGGATCACCGGTATTCACGGCGATGTATATGAAAATGGGTTTACCATGCCTTACTTTACTATGGAAAAGACGGAAGTAAGCCGCGGTCGGGTTGTTAACGCCATGTCTGAGGTAGCGGATGTGCTGGGCGATACCCCCAGGTCCTGGTATGACCGGGGACAGCGGCTCAAGTCCGCCCGTTACGAGGATAAGGAGAACGGCATTGCCGTAAGCTTTGTTTATTCTGCTAACGATGACCGGCTGGTCTGGGTGATCAGCGAATACATCTCCAACCCTGGGCCGAATGGTATCCGTTCCTTGTATCCGCTGGATAGCATAACAACCTACCGGACGCCTTATGTAGGCAACAACAGTCGGGTTTCCCAGATCTCGGGCAGATTGCCCGTCCCCCAACGGAATTTCATGCAGCGGTTTATGGCCCTGCAGACAACGACGCAGCCTTACGGGTTGACCCTGTATTACGAAGCGGCCCATCCCGCATCCAGCGGACCCGCGGGCAACCATGGCATTCCTCTGGATGATCCCGCATCCAGGTTCGGCAAAATCATGCACAGCAATGCCCTGGTGCTTTTCAGCATGATCGACAATCTGGGCCAGGTTACCTTCGCCTTCCGGCCGGACATGTCCGGGAATGTGCTGGACCAAGAGGCGTATCCCGTCTCCTATACCTTCCACAGGGCGGACTTTGCCCGCTACGGCGACCTGACTGTGCTGGGCAAGGATACGAAGCGGCTGGAGCAGGTTCTGCTGGACGGAACCGGCAGCCCGTGAGGGCTCAAGGAATCTAACGGCGGTGGGAGCCGCTATTCGCCCAAAAAAGAGCCAGCCCCATTTCTAACGGCGGCCAGCGCCGCTATTCGGACGAAAAAGCCTGCCTGAGACAGGTTTTTGGCCAAATAACGTCTCCTGCTTCCGTTAGATTTTCGGGATGCCTGTTTTGGAGCAAATAAGAGCGCTGGCTTCCGTTAGAATGAAACCTGCCGTTTCGTTAGCCGGACGCCGCCTCCCATCGACTTCGTTCACCCCAAAAAAGGCAAGGGCGCATTTGCCCTTGCCTTTTTTGCTGTGTGCGGATTGATATGCCGCCTTCCGGCAGCCGCTTAAGGGTTGACCATTTGGATGACGGGCATATCCACCCGGGACACCGGAACCGGAATGCCCAGCCACGATTCGGCAATGGTGCGGAACAAGGCGTGGGACCCGCTGCAGAAAAACCGGTGCCGGGGTTTGATCCGGCTTCGGTTCTCCAGATGCTGCGAATACAGGATTGTGCTGATTTCCCGTGCGGTTTCGTCTGCTGAATTGATCAGGGCCACCGATTTACCCATACATTCCGCGATGTAGGAACGCAAAAACGGATAATGCGTGCAGCCCAGAATCAGGCAATCCAGCGCCAGCCCCCGCAGCGGGGCAAGGGCTTCGTACACAGCCAGCTGCGCCTCCTCCGACTGGTAGCGGCCTTCCTCCACCAGAGGGACAAAAGAAGGACAAGCCAGGCTGACCACGTCGATGTCCGGAGCGATTCGCCGGAGGGCTTCTTCATACGCGCCGCTGCGGATGGTTCCCGTGGTGCCGATAACGCCGACGGACCGTGTTCTGGAATGTTTGATGGCTGCCCGTGCCCCCGGCTGGATCACTCCCACCACCGGAATCGCAATGGAGGCCTGAAGCGGGGCCAGGGCTGCAGCAGTTGCCGTATTGCAGGCCAGCACGATCATTTTCGGACGGTAAAGCAGCAGAAAATCAATGATTTGCCTGGTAAACATCAATACCTCACCGGGTGTTCGGGGGCCGTACGGGGCACGGGCCGTGTCGCCGAAGTAGAGGATTTCCTCCTTGGGCAATTGGCGCATGATCTCGCTGGCCACCGTCAATCCCCCCACACCCGAATCCAATACCGCTATGGCCTGCTGCACGGATACACGCATCCTTTGCCTATAAGGTGAGTTTACAGCGTTATAACCCTTCTTCAGGATATGAACGCCCCCGCCAAAAGGTACCGTAAAAACGCATAGACAGGCTCAACACGGTTATTGCATCAGGTCATCCAGAGTACCGAAGGAATACCCTTCTTTCTTCACATCCTTGATGATCCGGTCCAGCGCTTCTATGTTCTCCTCCGAGCCTTGGTGCATCAGGATGATGTTGCCTTCATGCAGGCCGTTCATGATGTCGTTGTAAGGCTCCTCCGCGCCGCCAGCCCGGGGTTCCCAATCCCGCATGGCCGTGGACCAAAAGACGGAGGTGTAGCCTTTTTCACTGACCTTATCCAAAAGCCTCATGCTGTATTTGCCATAAGGGAAGCGGAATACCGGGGCCACCGGCTTGCCTGTGGTTTCCTTGATCAGAGCGGCGAAATCATCGATTTCCTTCATGGCCGCCTCTTCGGAAATTTCGGTCATATCCTTATGGGTCATGGTATGGTTGCCGATGGTATGGCCCTCCTCCACCACCTTTTTGGCGAAATCGGGATGGGCCTTCACGTTGTAGCCCACCAGAAAGAAGGTGACCTTCACATCATTGTCCTTCAGAATTTGCAGCAGCTTGTCCGATTCGCCCATAGGGCCCCCGGTGTCAAAGGTCAAATAAACGGTTTTGCCGGTGCCTACCCATACCGCCTTTTTGTTGGGGGACAGGTCCTTCACCTCACCGGGAAAACCGGGCACCTGATGATCCTTCTTTTTCATGTAATACCAGGAATATGCCTTGGTATCGTTGCCCGGCTTAGCCGCAGGGGCGGAAACGGCAGGTTTGGCCGCCGCGGACGGGGATGGAGCCTGAGTGACGGCTGCGCTGGGTGATGGCGAAGCAGCTTCCGCAGAAGGCGATGCAGACGGAGCCGCGGTTGGCGTCGGCATAGGAGAAGCGGTAGCGGCAACAGAGGCGGAAGCGGCCGGAGAAGCGGATACGGCCGGCGCAGACGGAGCAATCGAAGCGGCAGTGGAGCTTACCGGCGCAGCCTGATCCTCCGAGCAGGCAGATAAAGCGGCAGCGGCGAGCAGGATGGCAGTTGCAGTAAGGGCCACATAACGGGCTTTTGGCATAAAAGGGCTTCCTCCTGTTTCTTGGAGTTGTACGCTAACCCATTCGACATGCTCCGAGGAAATTCCTGTTTATGGGACCCGATTCACGGTGTTTCCGGCTTTCGCTTGGCCCGGAACCGCCGAACCTTCAACAGATTGCCGCACATGGTATCGTCGCAAAAACGTTTGGTCCTGCTGCGGGTATCGTCATAGAACACCCACAAACAATCGGGGTTGTCGCAAATCCGGATACGGCCGGGTTCATGATGAGCCAGCATCCTGGAGAACGATGCGGCCACCGCTCCCTGCACCTCCGCCCAGTCCTGTCCCTGCGGCATCTCCTTCAGCCGGTAATGGGGGCAGGCCTCATGGCCGTTTTTTTTGGGAGTCTCCACCTCCAGACGGTAGGCAACGCGGAAGGTTTCCATATAACCGTTCAGCTTAGCCAGATCCTCCGGTGTAGGAGCTTCCCCACCGACCAGCCCCTCCGTCAGCTGCCTAAGCCACCGGCGCTGCTCACGCAGCTCTATGAGCTCCGGTGGGGACGGGGGTATGGGAGCCGATAGCTGCCATGTGTCCAGCAGACGTTTCACCATATCCGCCCGCTCCAGCCGGTCCTCATCCTTCCCTGTACCCCTCCAGTCATGATAATCCGTATTCAAAAAATCCAGCCATAACATGTCCAACCTTGCTCATCCTCTCGTCCGTGCTGCAGATAGATCGGTTATATGTAATGTTTCCGCTTGCAGGAAAATTTCCCCTATGGTAAAGTGAATTTGTTGGATGTAACTATCTTTAACTAAATTAGGTGGTTACAAAATCACATGCATATGTTTCTACTCACCACTATACCAATTCAAAAGCCGGGAGGAAATCATTTATGTCTTTTGACCGTTTGTCCATGCTGCTTGCCATGCGGGACCAAGGCTGGAACGCAGAAGGCGGCTGGTGCGTCAATTTGGAGTCGGCCCTGAAGGGAACCACAGCGGCTCAATCCGTTTGGAAGCCCCCTTCCGACGGGAACAGCATCCGCCAGCTGGTGAACCACTTGAATTATTATAACGAGCGGCTGGCCAACAAGCTGGAGAATATCCCTAATCCTTCAAATGCCAACACCAATCTGGACACCTTCGGGGAAAATCCGGAAGCCGACGAAGCGGATTGGCAGGATTGCTTGAGGCGGACAGAGGAGGTTGCCGCCAAACTGCGCAAGGCACTCGACGCTTTACAAGACGAGGATCTAAGCCGCCCCTTTGGTGAGGGGACCCTGCTGGACTACCTCATCGGCTGGCTCCCCGATGACCTGTTCCATACAGGCCAGATTGTCCAGCTGCGCAGAATGCAGGAGGCCTGGACGATACAGTTCGATTAAGCCAGGTTAACGCATGTTCGAAACCCCGCTTGAGGCATCTTTCAAGTGCCTTTTTGCCCATGCTGCGTTACTTATGCTTGATGCACCCTCGGTACACCTTCCGAAATGCAAAAGTACAGTTATTTGGTAAACAAACCTTCGTTTTTCCGGTTTATCCTGCAAAAGTGCAGTTATTTTCGTCAGAGGAGCCCCAAATGGTGCCCGTGGCGGAGAATAGATGCACTTTTGCATTTGGGGTGCAGGGAGTGACGGAACTCCAGCAGAATAGATGCATTTTTGCAGGATAAGGGTGGATGAAAAGCAATTAACCCCTGACCCGCTCTACTGGGCGGTCAGGGGTTTTAACATCTATGCGATCAGCACGCTCTGCGCCACAAAAACGGTTTATTGGAAGGCAGGCAGCCAGCTTCCATGGGCGTCGATCAGATCGTCGCACATGGCAACGATATCGTCGATGGACAGCTCTGCGGAGGTATGCGGGTCCAGGAGCGCCGCATGGTAGATATGCTCCTTTTTCAATGTACGCGCCGCCTCCAGCGTCAGCAGCTGGGTGTTGATATTGGTGCGGTTCAGCGCCGCCAGCTGCGGCGGCAAATTTCCCACATAGGTAGGCGTAATGCCGCTTCTATCCACCAGGCACGGTACCTCCACACACGCCTCCTGGGGCAGGTTGGGGATCAGCCCCGTGTTCATCACATTGCCGCCGATTTTGTAGGGCTGGTCGGTTTCCATGGCTTCCAGCATAAACGAAGCATATTCCCGCGAACGGCAATGCTTCAGACTCTTGTTGTTGACCATTTCCTCCCGCATGGTTTTCCACCGCTCAATCTGGCTGACGCACCGGCGTGGGTACTCGTCCAAGGGGATGTTGAAGCGTTCAATCAGCTCCGGATAATGGCGTTTAATGAAATACGGATGGTACTCCGCATTATGCTCCGAGGATTCGGTAATATAATAGCCGAAGCGCTGCATCAATTCGTAACGGACCATATCGTGATGGACCGTTTTTTGCTTTTCCCGGGCACGGGCCTTGATCTCCGGGTACAGATCCTTACCGTCCTTGGTAACCTCCAGCAGCCACGCCATATGGTTGATGCCGGCGATTTTCCACTGGACTCCCGTATCGTCCATCTCCAGATCACGGAACAGATGGGGCACACAAACCTGCACGCTGTGGCAGAGGCCGACGGTTTTGATCCCGCCCATGGTATTCATCGCATTGGTCAGCACAGCCATGGGGTTGGTGTAGTTCAGGAACCACGCGTCCGGACAAACCTCCTGCATATCCGCCGCAAAATCCATCATCACGGGAATGGTGCGCAGATTCCGGAAAATCCCCCCGATGCCCAGCGTATCGGCAATGGTCTGGCGCAGCCCGTACTTCTTCGGAATCTCGAAGTCGGTGACCGTACACGGCTCATAGCCGCCCACCTGGATGGCATTCACCACATACTTGGCGCCCCGGAGTGCCTCCTTGCGGTCGGTATACGCTTTCACACGGCATCCGCTGTTCAGCGTTCCCTTCAGGTTCAGCAGCATATTCTCCGAATCCTTCAGCCGCTCCAGATCAATATCGAACAGGGCAATTTCGAAATCCTGCAAGGCGGGGGTAAGCATACAATCCCCCAGCACGTTCTTGGCGAATACGGTGCTGCCTGCACCCAGAAACGTAATTTTGGACATAGGAATAAACACCCTCCAGATGGAAAAATAGGCTCCGGCCGGTAGCCCTTATAGGTCTACTATACCGCAGCCGAAGCCTTTTCACTATGGAAGGAAGCCACTTCTACATGGAGAAATGTAGTCCGTCACTCTTGCGTACAGCGCGGCGCAGGAGGAAGCAAATTACGGTAATAAGAATGAAGGCCGTCAGCGCCAAAAACGGGATTGTAATAAAGCCGAGCCAGTTAATGTATTCAATGTCGCAGGGATTCTCCCGGCAGAAGTTGGACGCTGCTTGAAACCAGTCGGTTTTCTCATACAGGTAATGGTAAAGGGAAACCAGGCCGCCCGGTATGCTCAAGGACAGCACGTAGGTGGTGATTTTGTTGTCCCGCTTGATGGCGGCAATGCCGAGAAGAATCACCAACGGATACATAAAAATCCGCTGAATCCAGCAAAGCTTGCACGGATTGTACTCCAGAACCTCCGAGAAATAGAGGCTTCCCAAGGTGGCCACCAGCGCCACCACCCAAGCCAGCTGCAGGGCATTATCCTTCCAGAAACGATTCACAGGTACTCCTCCTCATGGTTGTAGATTCCAATCGAGTCTTGATTTCTTGTTTCCGTTCCTGCATCATGAGAGAAGAAGTCCGGTCAGGCGCACCCTTACGGCGGCAGGCCGCTTCCGATTGATGCGAGGAAAGGCGGTTTTGCATGGATCTGAATTATGGTGTGGCGATTAACCCGTACCCGTCCAGGGACGAGCTGTCCGTGCTGTTCAGCGGGCACTCCCAAACCTCCGCCGACCACAAGGTGGGACCGCTGGTGCATGGCTATCACCTGCTGCATTACGTTCTCTCCGGAAAAGGGGTCTTTCACTGCCGGGGCAAAGAATACAGGCTTGAGGCAGGGGCGGCTTTCTTTATTTACCCGGATGAGCTGGTCCGATACGACGCCGATCCGGAATCCCCGTGGGCTTACCGCTGGATCGGTTATAAGGGCGGCCAAGTGGACGAGTTCCTGGTCCGGTTGGATATCAATCCCCAGAAGCCGGTATTCCAGAACGCGTACAGCTCCAAAACCTGCTCCCTGTTCCGCCGGATCGAGCGTGTGCTGGCCAAGGGCGAACCCTCCTGCGATCTCCAGGCCTCCGGCTGGCTGCGCCTGATCCTGGCGGACCTGGTGGGCCACCGGCAGCGGACCGAAACCAGCCCTCCCGAGCCGGAGGCGCAGATTACCCGCCAGGTGGAGCAGGCCATCCGCTGGCTGACCCTGCAGTATTCCCAGCAGATCTCCATCGAGCATCTGGCGCAAACCCTGGGTTACCACCGCACTCATCTGTCCAAAATGTTCAAGCAGCATACAGGCCTGTCCCCCATGCAGTTTCTGCTGAAAATCCGGATGGAGCGGGCACGGCTCTTGCTGAGCGAACCCCTGACGGTGGAGCAGGTGGCGGCGTCGGTGGGTTTTCCCGATGCCCTCTATTTCTCGAAGCAATTCAAAAAGTGGTACGGCCAGGCACCCACGGACTACCGTCATGACCAGCTGAAGAGGGGGCCCTCCCGCCGGGAGTAGGACGGATGCAACCTTTGACAAGTCTCCGCCGTATAGTAGTTGAATGTTCAGGTTATTCAAGGATAGATCGGAGGATACAACGTTAATGCCATCCCCAGCACCACCCCAAACGCCCGGCCAGGCCCGGAGCGTGAATCACAGCGCCGCCCGGAAGAAGAAGCGGCACCCCTTCCTGCGTATCCTGGCACGGACCAGCATGATCGGCTTTATTTTGGCCGCCGGCTTCGCCGCCTGGTTCTATCTGACACCGTGGGGAACCCAATACCGCAACATTATGGTGGATACCCTGATCACCACCCAGCACCGCCATTGGGGCAAATACCTGGTAGGCGAGGCGGAATTAAAGAAGCGCGTGGACGCGTATTGGGAACGCTTCGACAAATACGCCGAAACCCCCATTGTCCAGGCTCCCGCCATCCCGGCCGTCACAACGGTCCACCCCGAAAAGGTGAACAAAGAGCTGATTGAGGTGGAGGAGGTAGAAGGCAAAGGCGCTTACGGCTATTACAAAGGATACATTCTGCATGTCCGTGATCCGAAGAAGCTGCGCATCGTCGTTCCGGGCAAGGTGGACAAAGGCGAAAAGGTCTCCTCCATGGTGAAGCGGACCGGAGCTCTAGCCGGTGTAAACGGCGGCGGCTTTGCCGACCCGGAATGGAAGGGCAACGGCTTCCAGCCTGCCGGCATCGTCATGTCCGGAGGAAAAATCTTCTATCTGGATGCAGCCAAAACCACCAAGCTGCACGTGGTGGGGATTGACGCCGACGGCAAAATGATCGCAGGCAAATATTCGGCGGAAGAGCTGTTGAAGATGAAAATGTCCGAAGCGGTAACCTTCTCCCCCCGTTTCATCGTAAACGGAGAAGGTTCAATCAAAAGCGCCGCGGAGGGCTGGGGCGTCGCCCCGCGCACCGCCATGGCCCAAACCGCCGACGGCACCATCATGTTCGCCGTTATCGACGGCAGACAAACCCACAGCATCGGCGTCACTCTGTATGAGCTCCAGCAGATGTTCTTGGAGCGCGGCGCGATTATCGCAGCCAACCTGGACGGGGGCTCCTCCACTGTTCTGGTCAAGGATAACCAGATCATCAACAAACCGTCCAGCGAATACGGCGAACGGTATTTGCCCACCGCCTGGCTGGCTTTTGACGATCCGGCCATCTCCATCAAGAACATCTGGGAGGGCATCGACATTAACACCATCGACCCCTCCAAGTGGTAAACCCGTTATTCGTGGCCCGGGCACTTCTCCCCGAACAGCCTGCTTAACGGATTCATCTGCCGGTAATGCTCCAACTCCTCCGGCGCGGCCTCGCGGATATGGGCATAACAGTCCTTGCACACCGCTTGGCCGGCAGCCCGGATGAGCTGCTCGGTCAGCCCTTTTTGGAGCAGCCGCTCCTGCCTGTATTCCACTTCCACCTCCGGCATATCCACCGCATCCCCGGATGCCACCACCAGCCCGATGTCCCCGGTAAATTCCTCATCCCGTCGGTAAGTAACGATAATCCCGTTTGCCTCCGCCAGCTTCTGGTACTTGGAGACCGCCTGTTCCATCTGTCCCCCCTGCAGCACCATCAGCTTGGCCTTCGGGTGCTTCACCGCCTCTTCAATCTCCCGGTACAGTATGGACTCCCCTACCTGGCTCTTCGTCAGAACCCGCAGAACCCGCTCCCGGAACTCGCCCAGATAATGCGAAACTTCCTCCCGTTTCAGCCTCGGGGCTCCTTGCATCCCCGCCTGAAGGGTGCGCTCCATCTCGCTTTTACCGGAATAGCCCGAAAACCCCGACTGCGTTTTTTCCTCCGTCATGCTTGTCCTCCTTCGTTATGTATGCCGGCGGCCTCATGCCCCTTCAGGACTGAGGACCGCCGCGGATGTCCGGGCTCAGCCCGGATTTACTTCACTTCTGCCGAAACGGAGACCAAACGGGCTTCTTCCTCCGCCTTCTCCCCTTCTTCCTCTGCAGCTGCAGGGGCTGTCTCCGGCAATGCGGCGTGGGATTCCTTCCAAGCCCTGACCTCGTCGGCCACAACCTCGGTCACCGCATCCGCAATCACGGTGGCCACATCCCTGGCTTTGCCCGCCAGCTCTACGCTTTGGGCGCCGACAACCTTGGCCAGATCCGTGGTTTTGTCGCTGACGATTCCGGCAATTTCTACGGTTTTGCCGCTGATTTTGTCCACCTGCTGGGAGATGTCCTCCCGCAGCTCCTTGCCGGGTTTAGGCGCCAGCACCAGAGCGGTGATTGCCCCCAGTACACCTCCTACCACAGCGCCGATAAGAAAATTCTTCCCTGAATTGTTTTCTGCCATCACCAATCATCCTTTCGTGTCCGTATTGGATTCATGCTTCGCTTGTTGCCTGGCGTTCCTAGCATCCTGCCACTTCTGCCACAGCTGCAGGCCAGTGGAGACCAGCTCCAATGCTTCGCCCAGCCGCTGCTGGCTTTTGGCCTTGGCCGCACCCGAGGCAGTCCGGGAAACGGCGGCGGAAACCTGCTTCACCGAGGCTGAGGCCTGCTCCAGCGCCTCTCCTGCAGTTTTCACCGAACGGGCCACAGGGTCAAACGCATGCAGCTTATCATCGGCATTCACGATAAGCTGACGGCTGGCCGCCATAAGCTCGGTGCTTTGTTTGCTGACGGATGCCAGCTCGCCCTGGATGGCGGATAAGGTTTTGTTGGCCTCCACCATCAGCCGTTTGGCCGACAAAATAAAGGTGATGAGATAAATGACGAGCGCTGTAAATGCGGCTGCCGCAACTGCCGCGCTGATTTGGACGATCACCGGTTTACTCCCCCATTTCTCTACGCGTCAGATGTGGGCCGCCTCCAGCATCTGGTCATACGCCTAATGTACTTCCATTATAAGTGCAATCTGAAATTTTGACACACGAAACGGAAGAATTTCTCCATGAATGTGAAAAAAGTCCGGAGGAGTGGTATCATGGGGTCATCCCGGACATACATCCGGCATATTAGGGAGGATGGGACGATGGAACGTGGAGAAGGCGGAGAATTGCTGAAAAAAGCGGGAATAATCGCCTCCCTGCGGGGAGTGGACAGGGACAGGCTGGCAGCTGCCGCCCATTGGCTGTATGAAGGCGGCATTCATGCCATGGAAATCCCTTTGAATACAGTAGGCGCATATTATCTGATCCGGGATTTGCGCAAGCAGCTTCCCAAAAAAGCCTTGATCGGCGCCAGCGCGGTTCTCGATGTGGCGGATGCCAAGGCGGCACTGGAGGCAGGTGCAGCCTTTCTGTTCGCTCCGGGGATCGACAAGAAGGTGATCCAATTCGGGCGGGAGGCGAGGCTTCCGGTTTATCCCGGCGCCCTTACCCCCACAGAGGTGATGAAGGCCTGGAAGTACGGCTCCGGCGGCGTCAGGCTCTTTCCGGCCGCAGCTATAGGACCGGCCTATGCCGCGGAGATCAAGGCAGAGCTGGGACATATACCCCTTATCGCCGCAGGCGGGGCGGGAAGGGCTCAGGCTGCGGAATACATACGGGCCGGCTGCGATGCAGTCTGCATTGACTACACCGCCATCCTCCATTCCTCGGAAGGGACGGATGCGGTTAAGATGGCCTCCGAATTGGCGGAGGAGATCCACGATGCGTTCCGTGGTGCGGAAAGCAACAACTGGCGGGAGCCAAACGGCTCACCCGCCAGTTGAATCCGCCACTACATCGCTTGCTTGCACGCCGTGATGACGGGACCGGCCAATGCTTCCACATCCACCTCCGTCAGGCGGTAAGCGGACGTATCCTTGCGTGCGGGAGCGAAGGCGGCATCTGTCTGCAGCAGGCCGGCAATATGCTGGTCCAGCAGCAGAACGGGAGCTGTCCCCGCTCTTTTTTGAAGCTCGCCGGACAGCTTGGCATTGCCGCCGTCCGCTCCGCCGCTGATGGAGAAGAAGCCGTACCGCCGGGGATGCTTCCGCAGATATCCCAGATACGGGCGCAGCGGCGCAGCCACATGCCCCATCCAGACCGGGCCGCTGAACAGCAGAAGCCCATACCCCTCCAGTGCTTCCGGCTGCGGCACCGCCTTGGGGTTCCGGTTCAACAGCATATCCAGCACGATGGTGCCCATGGTCCTGGGTTTGGGCTCAGCCAGCTCGATCAAATCCGCCTGCAGCGCCTGGGCAACCTTGTGGGCCAATGCCTTGTTGTTGCCGGTGTAGGAATACGAAATAACGGCAATTCTCATGCAAACCCCTCCTCGTGGATCTATAGAGCGTTCTGATTATCCAACGGCCGTTAAGGCCGGGTCAGACTATCCATCACCAGCTCGGTCAGCAGATCTGTCAGCTGCGGGAAATAGCCGATGCCGATCTCTTCCTTATGGGTATCCGCATTAATAATGGCAGCGAATACCATCATGATCATTTTGCTGTCTATGTCCTGGCGCATCCGGCCTTCCGCCTGCCATCTTACCACCAGCTCATGAAAGCTGTCATACAGGAAATCCACCGCCTGCTGTCCGTTTTCCTCCCGGTACATCTTCTCCAGCTTCTGATAGACTCCTTTGTTATACCACTCCCGGAGAATGGGATTGGCGGCAATACCCTCACCGTTTTTCACCAGCATCTCCCTCACCACTTCCAGAGGAGGCAAGCTTAGATCCAGGGATTGCAGGCAGCTCCGCTTCAGCTTTTCATTTTCCTCCAGATAAATCTCCATAAACAGCTTTTCCTTGGAGGGGTAGTAGTTGTAGAAGGTTCCCACCGCCATACCCGCTTTTTTGGCAATATCGGAAATAGCCGTATCCTTGAATCCGTTAACGGAGAACAGCTCCTTAGCGCACTTGTAAATCAGAGTTTTTTTATCTTCCATCTGCCGCTCCGTGAATGAATTTTTTTGTGTTCATTCATATTAAACCATACAGCAATGCAATTGTAAATATGTGCCACAGCCTGCTTTTCTCACAAAAAAAACGGCAGCCGCCTCAGGAAGAGGAGCTGTCGTTTGGGGATTCGCCGGCTGTGCCGTCTTGAAGCGGCTTGATCCGGTAAGAGCAGCGGCAAGCGCCTTTGGTCATACAATCCGTCCGCTCCACGTCCGCCTGAAGCAGCGTCCGGAAGAGGTTCAGCTCGCATTTGCAGGCTTCCTCATACCGGTTGGCCACTTGGGCGATCGGGCAATTAAATTCGTTCAGAACATACTCGCCGTTTTCCTTCTTCTCCCAATTGGCCATATAACCGCCGGCATTCTGAATCTCGGTGAGCTCGGAAACCCGCTCCTCCAGAGTTTGGCCTTTCATCTGATCGGCATATTTATCCAGCATCTTCTCCTTGCGGCCCTCGAAGAGGCGGTTTACCTGCTCCTCTCCCGCATGGGCGAGCAGTTCATCCAGAAGATCCAGGGTCAGCAGATGATAATTCTTCGGGAATAAGTCATCAGCCAAGACTGTGAGGGAATACAAATGCGAGGGCCGTCCCATGGCTTGCCTGGAAATAGTAGCTTCTATCAGACCGTCCCGTTCCATGGTGTTGAGATGCCGCCTCACTGCCATTTCTGTAACGCCAAGCCGTTTGGCCATCTCGCTGACGGACAAAGGGCCTTTTGTTTTCATCATGGTCAGGAGGACCTTCCGCGTCGACGAATCCTGATCCTTGCTCAACCCTTCACCTCCCTCACCTGTTTTGACTTTATTTTATCTTATAGTTGTTATTAAGTAAAATTTTTATACATAAAAGTATCATAATCCGCTAACCGGAAAAAACATCCTTCCCGGAGGGCTCATATTCCTGCTCCGCCGGTCTCGCGTCCGGCAAATTGCCTGACATCCTCCACAAAGCCGGCCAGCTCATCAGGCAAGCTCCGGGCCATATCC
>JAEWAA010000031.1 GCA_023391955.1 Bacillota bacterium
CAATAATACTGGTGCTGACCAGCACATCGAATTCCCCGTCCAAGAAATCCAGGATGGTTTTCTCCAGCTCCTGCTCTCCCATCTGGCCATGGGCCACCGCCACCCGGGCATCAGGAACCAGCATGGTAATCTGGTCGGCGATTTGCTGGATGCCCTGCACCCGGTTATACAGATAATACACCTGGCCCTCCCGGGCCAGCTCCCGTTCGATAGCCTCCCGGGTCAGGGAGTTGCTGTGCTCCACCACATAGGTCTGCACGGGGAAGCGGTTTTCCGGCGGCGTCTCAATAACCGACAGATCCCGCACACCCAGCATGGACATATGCAGCGTCCGGGGAATGGGCGTAGCGGTCAGCGTCAGCACATCCACATTGGATTTCAGCCGCTTCAGCTTTTCCTTGTGGGCCACGCCAAAGCGCTGCTCCTCGTCCACGATGAGGAGGCCCAAGTCTTTGAAGATCATATCCGCGGACAACAGCCGGTGGGTGCCGATAACAATATCCACGGTGCCGTTTTTGATGCCCTTCACCGTTTCGTTCTGCTCCTTCTTGGAGCGGAAGCGGGAGAGCACCTGGATATTGAAGGGGAAGCCGGAGAACCGCTCACGGAAGGTTTCGTAATGCTGCTGGGCCAAAATGGTGGTAGGCACCAGCACCGCTACCTGCTTGCCGTCGATGGCCGCCTTGAAGGCCGCCCGGATGGCCACCTCGGTTTTGCCGTAGCCTACGTCGCCGCACAGCAGACGGTCCATGGGGCGGCTGCGCTCCATGTCCACCTTGATTTCGTCGATGGCCCGGGCCTGATCCCGGGTTTCCTCGTAGGGGAACATCCCCTCGAAATCCTTCTGGTACGGCGTATCCTTGCTGAACCCGTAACCCGGCCGCGCCTGGCGGTCGGCATACAGCTTGATCAGATCGTCGGCGATATCCTGGACAGCGGAACGGGCCTTGGTTTTGACCTTATTCCAATCCGTACCGCCCAGCTTATAGATCTTTGGCTCCTTGCCCTCATCTGCGCCGATGTACTTCTGGATCAGGTCGATCTGTTCGATGGGAACGGAGAGCTTGTCGCCCCCGGCATATAAAATGTGAATATAGTCCTTATGGATTCCGTTAATTTCAAGGGTGCCGATGCCTACATATTTCCCGATCCCGTGGTTGACGTGGACGACGTAATCGCCCACCTTCAGCTCCTGGTAGCTCTTGATCCGTTCGGCGTTTTCCAGCTTCTTGTCGATCTTCCGGACCTTCCGCTGCTTCTGGGTGAACAGCTCGCCTTCGGTGATGACCACCAGCTTCACCGCCGGCAGCTCAAAGCCTGCGTGGAGGTTGCCGTCCAGCAGCTGCGGCTCCTCGATATGGTAGTCCTGGAGGACGCGGCGCACCCGGTCCAGACGCTCCTGACCCTGGGCCAGGAGAATGACCTTGGCTCCCGTCTTTTTCCAGCGCTCCATCTCGGACTTGAGCACATTCATCTGGCCGTGGAAGCTCTGCATGGAACGGCACACCATGTTGACGATGTTCTGAGGCTGGGTGCCATGGACCTGGCGCAGGAACAAGCTTAGATACACGGTGGGAAATGGCTTGCGGAACAGCAGCGAATCATAGGTTTTGGTCATAACAAACGCAGGCAGGCACTTGCCCTCCTGCAGCATGCTGGTCATCCACTCGGCTTCATCCCGCTCCAGCTGCTTGGCGGTTTCCACGATGCGGCCAGGTTCATCCACCACGAGGATGGTGTCCTTGGGCAGCTGATCCAGGAGGGTCTCCCGCTCCGGATAGAGAAGGGAGATATACTTGGCGATTCCCGGGAAAAATTGCTCCTGCCGCAGCAGTTCAATCTCATGCATCAGCTCCTCCTGCAGCTTCTGCTTGGCGCTCCGGTCATTCATCTTGCCGAGCTGGGCTTGCAAGAGCTCATAGGCATGCTGGGAAGCACTCTGCAACCGCTTACCGTCGGCCAAAATCTCGCGGCACGGCACAATCTCCACCTGCTCCAGCTTCTCCAGAGACCGCTGCTCGGTGGCATCGAAGGTGCGGATGGAATCCACCTCGTCATCGAAGAACTCCACCCGGAAGGGATTGGGGGCGGTCATGGGGAAGAAATCCAGAATCCCGCCCCGGACGCTCATTTCCCCTTTATTCTCCACCTTGTCATTGCGCTCGTAGCCCATTGCGGAGAGGCGCTGCAGAAGTCCTTCCAGCTGTACCTTGTCCCCAAGCCGTATGGTAATCCGCGCCTCCGCAAACACCGCCTGCGGCGGCAGCAGCCTGCGCAGCCCTGCGTAGGGCACCACCAGCACGCCGCGGAAGCCTGAAGCCAGGCGCATCAGCGCATCAATACGGCGGGCCAGCATCTCCGGGCTTTGCGCGGCCATCTCGGCCACAAGGAGCTCCTGGACTGGGAACAGGGCCACCTGGTCGGAGGAGAGGCATTCAGCCAGGTCCTCGGTAATCTTTTGGGCGGCATACATGTTATGGGTTAAAACCACAATTGGCCGCTTCATCTCCTCCGAGAGAGCGGCAATGGCCATTTGGCGGGCGGAGCCGGACAGGCCGGATATAATCTGCTCATGCAGCCCGTTCTCCAGCCCGGCCAGGATCGACCGGAAATCCGTATCTTGTGAAAAAGCACTCATCAAAGCCTGTAACACCGGACCAACTCCTTATCCCCATGCGAGAGCCGCCCATGCCAAGGAGCACGGGCAGCGGATGGATACACAACGAACGGCGTTTAGGTCAACGCCGTTCCTTTTGCCTTTTATTGTCCATGTTCAGGGAAGAAACGGCTGAAAGGCGCCCTTCCGGCGCCACGCGGCTGCCCGCAATAGATCGGGCGTCTTCCCTTATACGGCCAGAAGCACGCAGGCTTCCTTACCGGTAAAAAAAAGCCTTGGGCTTCATCCACCAAGGCCTCATCATCACTTTGCTTACTGCAGCGGATTGGCAACCAGCATCAGCTCGGGATTCGTCTCCAGAGCCTGCTTGCAATAATCGCAGGTTACCTTGACGGTTACGTCTCCGTTCACGCTATAAGCTATTATATCGCTCCGCTCTTCGAGGGTCAAGGAATGGAAGCCCAACTGCGCCTCCGTCAGATGGCTGCCGTTCAACCGGCCCACCTCCGTGCCGCAATGCGGGCACACATACCGTACATCCATAACGCCAGCTCCCCTTTCCAGCCATACCGGTTTTTGTGCCAAATTTGCACGTTACTCTCCAGTATGTCCGGAATAGGGCCGGTTTATGAGGCGCGCCGGGCAATTTCGAACGGCTCAGCCGTTGAATTTGGCCATGGTTTGCTCGAAGGTGGCGGTAAAGGTATGGGTCATCGCCTCACCAACCCGCTCCAGAATCAGAGGGATTTCCTTGACCTCCTCCTTGCGGAAGCCAGCCAGCACATATTGGACGATATCATAGCCTGCAGGCGGCCGGGAAATACCGATACGGATACGGTTGAAGGTCTGGGTGCCGGTATGGGCGATAATCGATTTGATCCCGTTATGGCCTCCCGCGCTTCCCTGATACCGCAGCCGGATTTGGCCGAAGGGGGTATCCATATCATCATAGAGCAGGACCATATCCGCAAGGCTGGCCTTATAAAAATCCATAAACCCGCGCACGGATTCCCCGGACAGGTTCATGTAGGTTTGCGGCTTGAGCAGCGCCACTTTTTCACCCTGCACCATCCCTTCCGCCACCAGTCCCTTGCACTTGGAGACGGATTTCCAGGATAACCCCCACTCCGCCGCCATACGGTCAACGGCCATGAAGCCGATATTATGCCGGGTGCTCTCATACTCCCTGCCCGGATTCCCCAAACCCACAAACCATTTCATTCTTTATCGCTCCTCTCGTACATCCTTCGATTATAGCAAATCCCCACGAAAAAAATAATTTCGGTTGCTGCAAACTATATGCCCTTTGGTTTTGTCTTTCCTGTGGGCCCTACTTTGCCAACATACTCCTCGAAGGAGCATCCGCCTATGTACCTCTTCGGTCAGATTCTGACCCAGGATATTCACTTTCTTCACCATATGGAGCATGAAATCCCCGTGCAGGTTTATCTGGGGGCCCAACATGCGGACATTGGTTTTGTAAGCGGTATCTCGCCGCACTTTATCCGGATCGGTCCGGTGTATTACACCAGAGGCGTCTACCGCTTTGTATCCAGACCGGGCTACTAGCGGCCAACAAGCGGAGAAGCTTGGGCCTAACACAAAAGAGCGGACGCGTACTGCGCCCGCTCCATTTTGCTTATGAGAGATCTTGTGTCAGGTGACAGGCTCCGCATTTTTGGCAGCCTTGGCAGGAGCCGCCTCCTTGGCGGCCGGCTCTGCCG
>JAEWAA010000048.1 GCA_023391955.1 Bacillota bacterium
GCTGAAGTCAGACAGCTTCTGGCTTCCGGAGGCCTCCGGAAGCTCCTGAATCAGCTTCAGGCTCTTGTACAGCAGGGTAAACATTTCCTGCCGCGTAATCTCCTGCTCCGGAGCGAAGCGGTTGTCGCCTACACCTTCGGCAATGCCCAGGTGTTTGGCAGCAGCCAGGTAATCGGTATAGTAGGCGCCGCCTGCATCGGCGAAGTTATCGGCTGCGCCGGCCAGGGGCTCCATTTGGTAAGCGCGCATAAGCAGTACAACAAATTGGCCTCTTGTCAGAGATTGCCCGGGGCTGTAAAGGTTCTCCTCTGTGCCGTCGGTAATCTTCCGGGCGGCGATGAAGGTAACGGCCTGTTCAAACCAGTCGGAGGCCTTCACATCCTGGAAGCTCACCTTATTGTAAGCCACTGCATAAACGGACAGGTGGGAGGTTGTGAAGGAGACCTTGGCGCCCGATTCCTCATAAGCGCCTCTCATTACCTGAAGCTTGCCGGTTGCCTGATCCACATAGTACACAATGATGGCATTAGAATCCTGACCGGCTTTTTTGGTATACGGAATGCTGATTTCGATTTGTTTTCCGCCAAAGCTGGTGATCGCGGTATTGCCTGCCTTCAGCACAATATCCAGCACCGGTCCGCCGCCAATTTCAGCCTGCACTGCAGCTGGCAGCAGCTTGGTGTCCACCTTGCTAACGGTAAGCGTCACAGGATTTGCTCCGGCTTGACCGGCAATTTCCTTTACAGTCTGTGCTTGAAGCAGCAGGTGGCCGATTCCCGCATCGATCCGCACATCCGCTTTGGTCTCCTTGCTGATTTGCCCCAGCAAACCGGCTGGAAGCGTCAGCTCCATGGAGGTGGGGGAGGCTGTGGAATCTGCGGCGGCCTTTATTTCCACCACCGCTTTATTGCCGGAGCTTTCCGCCTTTTTGGCGGTTTCGAGAAGAGCAGCTCCCGTTTTCTCGGAGAGGGCGGCTGTCCACTTTCCAGTTGCGGCATCCAATGCTCCCTTAACCGACACAGAAGCTGTGGAAATCCCGTCCTTAGCCGTTTCGGCAACCTTGTCATCCGTTGTAGCCGGTGGTGAATAGGAACCGCCGCCGGGGCTGGACGGCTCTGTAACAGGAGGTGTAACGCTGCCGGTGATGGACAAAGCTTGTGCGGCCAAAGCGCCGTCCATGCTGTTCACATACACGCGGAATTGCTCCAGCGCACTCAATTTTCCGGTTGTGACAGACACCTTCAAGGCTCCGTTGGCATCTGCTGTGGCTTGGGCCATAGCTTGAACATAGTGGTCCGCCTTAACCACCCGTACGGTATAGGCTTCACTGCTTGCAAAACCGCTGCCGGATACCTCCACCACTCCGCCGCTGTAAACAGCCTTAACGGCTGCCGCTGCAGAGGCGATTGGGGCGGAGAAGGCGGACAGAAGCAGCGCCAATGCCAGCACTGCAAGTTTCATTCGTCTCATGTTCTGCCTCCTCCAGTCTTAGTTGGTGCTGCTGTGTGCATAGACTTCCGTATTCAGGTCCTCGCCTGTCAAATCCGGCATACCGCTGACCAGCCATGCTTCAATCTTGGTTCCGGGCTTTTGGTAGGAGACGGTTGCTTTGTTATCGGACAGGGAAGTGACCACCACAGAAACCTTGGCAGCTTCGCCTGTACCCTCGGTAAATTGAACCGTCAGGTATGCATCCTCCGGCACAGAGCCCTTTGTAATGGTGATATCCCGGGTATATCCGGCGCCGCCGGCTTTTTCCTCGCCGATGGACAAGCCGTATCCAACCTCGCCTGTCAGCTGGATATTGGAGAACTTCGCATAGTTCAACTGTTCAATCTTATTGGCCACGTCGTTGCTGTCAACGGCAAAGCCTACGTAAACAGACTCATTCATCGGCACGGTGCGTTCGCCGATTTTGGTCCATTCATTGCCAGTAATTGACCCGTAAGCGGTGAAGACATCACCGGTGCGGTTCAGCTTCAGCCAGTATCCTTTTTCCACGCCTGCCAGCTTAAACGGAAGATCTGCTACCAGGTCGATGCCGGCAGTTTTCGCCGCAGCCACCGAATCCAATGTTTCCGTCAGCACATCCATGTTGCCGCCGTTGGTCGGCCGTGCAGCCAGGTAAGCGGACCAGCAGTATGCTTTGGAGATCTTCACCCAGGACATGCCCAGAATGGCCGCCGCGCTGTCGGATTGCAGGTTATCCCGGATCATCAGCCCTGTGAAGGCATGATTGTCTACTGCGCCGATGGATTCCACCTTAGTGACAATTTCCGTATCGCCGGTTACTTTCTTATAAACATAGTGGAAGTCATCCTCGGCCATAGAATAATATTCCCCTGAGGTCTCATTGCTACCTTCACTGATGCCCAGCTTGCCGTTGCCCTTAACGGTCATTACGCCGTCTGTCAGGCTGGCGGAGCCATCCAGATCAGGATCGCCGATATCACGGGATGCCCAGCCGTCCTGAGCCAATGCGCCGCTGACGGTATTCACATGAATTGTCGCTGCAGTGGACTGGGTGGCGTTGCCCTTGGAATCCGTTGCTCTTGCCGAAATGAAATAGGTACCGTCATTCAATGTATCTTTTGGAATGGTATACACATAATTTTCGCCTGCAGGCGTGGCGTCTCCCAGATATTCAGATCCGTTATATACAGCAACCTTGGCAATGGAGTTCCCAAAGTTGGATGCAGCTGTGATTGCCACAGGCACGTCCTGGTCGTCCGTGAATATGGTCTGATTGAGAGGCGCTGCCAAAGTCACCTCCGGATTTTCGGCAACATGCTCCATATCTACGAGGCCGTTCATGTACTGCTCCAGCCAGGTGTAGCCTCCACCGTTAGGTGCTGCAGTCTTATAAGCGTCTGCCACACCCCAGATGCCTTTGGCCTTTTCCCAGGAGTCGGCGATGCCGTTCAGGTTGGTGTCATAATCTGCCGGATGTTCGGCTTCAATGACGCCGAAGGGAGATACATACCCCCCTACCTCTTGCTCCACGTTCACATATCTTCCCAGGCCCTTCCTTACTTCCGCCACAATGCGGGCATCGATAGCATCACGGCGGGGATAGGTGGCCCCGGCCTTCTGCAGAATGCTCTCCAAGAGGGCGCCGTTGGCCTCGGTGATGCTGTTATCCAGATAAGCATCAAAGCCTGCGTTATAGACGTTCTTGGTGACACCCGTACTGTCTCCGGAACGGTATGGCGTTGTCCGTACCACGGTCTTTTGATCCCCGTCCAAGTCGCCGGAGAACTTGAAATAAGGGGTATAGGTGGCGTCCAATACTCCTGTGGTTTTACCGTTAATGCTATTTCCGGCAACATAGAAGCCGCCAAGCTTGCCCATTTCACCGGCGTCAATGATTTGGTCCTTCACATTGTCCCGTGTACCGGGTCCTGCAATGTTGATGTTGTTCATGTAATTAACAAAGTTAAAGCCGCCGCCGTAAGGCCCGTTAAAGCCCCAGTTGTAAATGGCATTGTTGGAGAACTGCACCACCGCTACATGATCCTTGTCCGCTTTCCCGCCATAACCGCCGCCAAACCGGGGATTCCGGGAGGTGTGGTTCATATACAGGTTATGGTGGAAGGTGGTTTTGTCTCCGCCGGCAATACCGCCGTAGCCGTGGCGCCCCTTGGAGTGGCCCGAGAGGGTCAGGCTTTCATATACGGTTGACCATTGAATTGTACCATTCTGGCCCCGGTAGAGGGACAGCGTCTCGTCTGTATTCCAGCTGAAGGAGGAGTGGTCGATGATAAAATAGTTATTATCCCGTCCCCACAGCGCGTCCATGGAATCGCTTCCAGTATGGACATTAGTAGCACCCGGACGGAATTTCATATAGCGGATGATGATATTTTCGGAGTCGCTGATGTTGGTTTCATACCCGGCAAGGGTGATGCCGTTGCCTGGCGCAGTTTGTCCGGCAATGGTCAGATTCTTGCCGCTAATGCGAAGAGTACTCTTCAATTGAATGGTACCGGATACATGAAATACAATGGTACGGCCTCCTGCCGGGGTTTCCATAATCCCCTTGCGTAGAGAACCGTCAATTGGGGAGGTACCGGTTTCATAGTCCTCCAGATTGGTAACGATGTACACATCGCCGCCCCGGCCGCCGCTGGTATAAGCGCCGCCGCCCTCCGCACCGGGAAATGCAGGAATGTCTGCCCCGTTAAAGGCTGCTTGTGCCGTACCTCCGCCCACTGTCATTACTGTTGACAGCGCTATCAACCCGCTCAAACAAGCGGCAGTGACTTTCTTGATTGGTGCGCGTTTTAATTTCATTTCCTTTCTCCCTTCTGATTTTGATTCTGTTCACCTCAAGCCCCTGAGCGTATCTGCCGCTTTTGAATGCAAGCATATACAAAAAAAGGAGTATCAAGGACCTGATACCCTCTTATCTTATACTTAATGGCGATTTCGATCGTGTCAAAAAGGATAATTTTTGTGCCAAAATTTGCTTGGGGCCGCAGCACCTACTGCTCCGGCACCGCCAGAGACGTCTGATATTCCTTCGGATTCATACCGGTGTGGCGCTTGAAGGTCCGGTTGAAGTGGGAGACACTTTCGTAGCCCACCTCCTCCGCCACCTGAAACACCTTCCACCCGGGAGAGGCAAGAAGCGCCTTGGCCTTCTCCATCCGCAGCATCACGGTATATTCCGTTAGCGTTATGCCCGTTTCTCTGGTGAAGAGCCGGGATAAATAATTGGGATGTACATGAAGCTTCATGGCAATGTCTTGCACCGTAAAATCCTCCAGCAGCCCGCTGTTAATCAGCTGCTTGGCCTGGGCCAGCAGCCGGCTGGTGGCATGCTGGGAACGCTCCAGCATATAGTCCATATACAGCTCCGTCACCCGAAGGGCCCAAGCGCGCAGACGGGACACGGTAGCGGGTATCTGCATGGCGTAGAAAATGGAGGTTTCCTCCTTGGCCCACTCCTGGAGGGGAACCTTCCGCTTCAGGGAGGCCTTGATCAGGCTGGCAGATACCGTATTGTACAGAAGCAGCAGCATGTCGTAGGTCCGCGCAGGCTTCTTTCCCCCGTCGCCGTCGAACCAATGCCGCAGATGATAGAGCGCCTGGGTTTTATCCAGCCGTTCTACCCATTGCTCGAAGCCGGGATAGCCGAACAGCGACTGCTCCTCCTCCTCCCAGCATGCCGCTTCTGGAGCGGCTCCTTGGATAATCCCTGATTCCCAGGCCAGCGTGAACCTGGCCCGCTCCTTCAGACGGATATATTCCTCATGAACAGTACCCGCTGCAAAAAAACGCCCGCTCCAAAACAGGGACAGAGTGCATCCCAAGGAACGTTTGGCTGTGCTGAGCAGAAGCTCGGCCATCCCCTCCATATAGCGTTTGGCAGCCTGGAGCTTGGCCTCGCTGTCCTGCTGCACCAACACCACAAGCTGGCGTTCGAAATCATTAAACATGATGCACGGTGTGCCATGAAACAAAATTTCCCCTACCAGCTTCTGCAGCTTCAGCCGCTGGTACGGGTCCGTCTCCTCCCGGGGCCATTCATCCACCCGGACCAGAAGCAGCAGGCAAGGGTCATCCTCCCGGATATCCAGTCCGCAAGGATCATGAGAGGCAGAGCCCTTGGCGGTTTTGCCCCCTCCACGGACGACCCATTGCTGCAGGAAACGCTCCTGTAGAATGGGGCGGGCGCTGTCCATAGCCAACCCGGCATTCTCCAGCAGCTGGTGCTGCTCCAGCTCCGACTCCAGCGCGGCAAGGGCTTCCTGCACAGCCTGAACCAGCTCCATGTAAGGGACAGGCTTGGTCATATAGCGGAAGACGTTCAGCAGAATTGCCCGTTGGGCCAGACGGAACTCATCCAGCCCGGAGATAATTATTACCTTGGTGTGGGGGGACAGACTGCGGATGGCCTTCGTGAAATCCAGACCGTCCATTCCGGGCATCCGGATATCCGAGATCACCAGATCGGTCCGGTATTCCCGCATCAGCTCCAGCGCCTGGGCGGCGGAGGTAGCTTTGAACACATGGGCGATGCCCTGCTCCTCCCAATCGATATTGTGGGCCAGACTGTTCACAACCGCAGGCTCATCATCAAGAATCAGCAGATTGTACACGGGGCTGTTCCTCCTCTGCAGGAATCATTATATGGACGGTCAGGCCATGGGGCTGCCTGCGCTCCAGCTTCAGTCCGGCTCCCGGCCCGTACCGCAGGGCAAGCCGCCAATGGGTATTGTTCAGCCCGCAGCCGAACTCCTCGTGCTCCATGGTTTCCAGGCTTTGCTGCAGCCGGTTAAGCTCCTCCGGCGTAACCCCCTTGCCGTCATCCTCCACGGTCAATTGGATGTATGCCTCCTCCCGGAGCCCGCGGATGGCGATATGCTTGGGGCTGCCGTCGCCGGCCTCGATGCCGTGGACGAAGGCATTTTCCACCAGGGGCTGCAGGGTGAGTCTGGGTATGGCCGTATAGAGCAGAGCATCGGGAATGTCCATGGAAAAGGTGATGCGACCCGAAAAACGCAAACGCTGGATCTGGATATACGCCTCGATATTGTCCAGCTCCTGGCGCAGGCTCACGTAGTGGAGGTCGCTTTTGGTGGCGTACCGGAAATATTTGCTCAGGTACAAGGACATGTTGGCAGCGGCTTCGTTGTTTTCCCCCATGGACATCTGGTAGATGAAGTTCAGGCAGTTGTAGAGAAAATGCGGGT
>JAEWAA010000093.1 GCA_023391955.1 Bacillota bacterium
CCCCAGAGGAAGAGGCGCGGACATTCTGGGCTCGTACCCCTTCTCTGCCAGGGCATCGGCTAATACCCGGTCGGCCTTGCGAGTCTCCCCAGCGAGAAGGAGCCTGCGGGTTTCATCAAGCCTGGCACTGACATCCGGCAGCTGCGGAGTCCGGCCGTTCCACCATAGCTCCCCGTGATTCAGCAGCACCGTTTCCTCATGGACGCCGCCGTACACGGAAGCTCCGATCCGGCCGTTGCCTGCCGGAAGGGCATCCCGCCAACGGCCCCGCCACCAGGATGCCGGATAGTTCATGATTATGGTATTCTTCACTGTTCCGCCTCCCCATGAGGGTCATAAAACAGGAGAAGTATCTGCCCGCTTTGGGCGGACAAATACCTCATCTGGGTAACCCTTATCTGTTTTTGCTTACAATGGCGCCGTTGCCGCTTTTGTAGCGGGCGGTGGCTTCCTTGAGAATCTCGTTGCCGCCCTTATTCTTATACTCTTCGATAACCTTCGGCCAGTCGGAGATCGGCTCCTTGCCGTAAATCATTTTAACCATATGGTCGATAATCAGCTTCGGTCCCACATCATCCCCTTGCGGAGCCAGGTCCGGGTACTTGGAGAAGGAATCCAGTGCCGGTACGAAGCGCACACTGCCCAAACCCTCTGCGGACACAACCTTGTCCATAAAGGTAATCATATCCCGTCCGTCCTGGGTCAGCTCCTCCCGGGCTTTGTTGTATACCACGTCATGGATGAACCAGAACATGCCGCGGAAGGTGTCTTCGTTTAATGCATCCGGGTCTGTCGGAACGGTGAATTTGATTTGGCCGTTTTCCTTGGTGTAGGTTTCGCCTTCAATACCGAAGGAGAAATACGTTTCCGCTTCCGGTGTTGTCATCCATTCGAAGAACTTGATAATCTGGATGGCCTTGTCCTTGGATACCTTGCTGTTGATGTAGTAGGACGTGTTGATGCTGGAATACAGGAGGTGTCCGCCGGTATTCTCAGGCCCCTTCGGCGAAGAAACAATATCCACCTTGGAGGCGGGCAGGGCGCTTTTCAGCTTGCTGCGGTAGGTGCCCAGGTTCTGGGCGTTGCCCGACCACATGCCGGCTTTGCCGGATTCGATGTTCTTGCCGTAATCCGTGGAGCTGATGGAGGCGAAGTCCTTGGGGATCAGCCCTTCGTCGAACATTCCCTTGAAGGTCTGAAGGGCCTTGGTCATATTCTCCACATCAAAAAACTTGGGCACCACCTGCTCGTCCTTGATTTCGAACTGGGCGGGCAGCACGTCGAATGAACCCAGCAGGGTGTCGGCGTACTTGAAGTTCTCCCGCATTTGGTACGGATGCTCCACGCCGTTTTTCTTCATGGCCCGCATCACATTCACGAACTCGTCCACGGTTTTCGGAGCCGGCAGGCCGGTTTTCTCCAGCAGATCCGTGCGGATAAACAATGCGCGGCGGGACGGATTGGACAGCCAGGACGGGATGCCGTAAATTTTGCCGTTGTAGCTGGTTTCCTGCCAGGCTTCCTTGGGAATCTGCTTCATGATGTTGGGGGCATACTGCTTCAGCAGATCGTCCAGAGGCATAAATACTCCTGCTTCCACAGAGCCGGACATGCCCTTGGTGGTGGCACCGCCTACATTTTGCACCACGTCGGGAATTTCGTTGGAGGCGAACATCAGGGACATCTTCTGGTCGAAGTCCTTCAGCGGAATCATATTAAAGTCAATATCGGTGTTGGTCTGCTCCTCCAGCTTCAGAACCCACTTTTCCTTGTTGATGTCGGTGGATTTTTCCGCATGTTTGTTGCCGCTTGTCGCCATGGACATGCTGAACTTCAGCTTCTCGTTAGGCTTGGCACTGCTGCCGGCGTCACTCTCCTGAGTATCACCGCAGCCCGCCACGACACCGAAGGCCAATGCGCAAACCAGTGACAGATGAAGCGCTTTTTTCATACTGACTCCCCTTTTACTTGTAAGTTGAACCAAAAGGATTGGCTGTATGCCCATTGTACCCCCCTTACTTAGGGGCGGGTATGTATTTTCTTATGCATCGGTTGTGTTTGTTTTCGATAAAAACCCCACCTGTTTGTGCAAGGACTTAAAAATCTGGAAAAATTTCCGATATTAATAAAGGGAAAGGTCAATTTGAAAGGAGGAACCATCTTGGAAATCACAAACAGCATCCCGTTTTCCATTCCGAAGCTGTACCATGCCAACAAGCAATCCCAGGAAGCCGGCCAGTCAAAGGGACAATTGGTTGGTTTACCGACTGATACAGTGAGCATCAGCCCCGAGGGCAGGCAATTGGCGGCGGATGCCATTACCCATGAGCCCGCCAAGTATTACGGCACGGCGGAGATCAACGGCAGCTTGACTGATTTACTGGCGGACAAGGACCCGAAGGTGGGCAAGGCCGTATATACCATCATCCAATCCAATTTTATACCCGACGGAACCGTTTCGGACGGTGAGGACAGGGCGGCCCTGCTGGAGGCGGGTTTGGCGCAGGCACAATTTATTGCCGACCATTATATGACCGGTGAAGAACGCGGCCAATTTATGGACACCATGAACCAAATTGCCGCCATCGCCAAAACCAGAACCGTTGACCCCGCGACAGGCCAAGCTTCCTATACCACACCTGCCGACAGGCCTGCCGGCGCACCGGAGGATTATGTCAACCCCGGTGACCTGATGAAGCGGTTTGAGCCGGAGACCTATACCAAGCTGCAGGAAGCGATAACGGGCGGCGGGGATTGGGGCAGCATCCTGATCGGCTTTGCCAAGCGTGTGCCGCAGCATTCAGATTGGACGGAAACCTTCCTGAAGGAAGAGAAAGATTTGGCGGCCAGTCTGAAAAACACCAAGCATACCAACCGTTTTGAAGGCGCGGATACCT
>JAEWAA010000096.1 GCA_023391955.1 Bacillota bacterium
GTGGTGGGCCAGGTGGGGTCGGTCCGTTTATCCAGGGCATCGTGTACGGCTTCCGGCAGATCCACGGTATAACCTTCGGCAATCTGCAGCACCGGTCCAAGGCCCTTCACCAGGTTGATCCGGGCCATGGTCACAGGCATGCCGCCTTTGGTCAGGAAGTCGCTGGAGAAGCCGCCCCCGCGGAAATATCCGGTGGAAGCAGGACGCCAGGAGGTGGCGGCCAGACACTTGTTGGCTTCGTCCTGGGTAATCTCCCAATGGGGCTTCATAACCGGCTGGCCGTTTTGGGTTTGCTCGCCGGAGCCGTCCAGAGCCGCCGCGCCAGAGTTGATCAAGTGGATGATCCCTTCGGCTGCTTTGCCCTCCAGGGTATAGCCGGTAACCCGCTTCACTGCATCCGGGCTCCAATAGGTGCGCACGTCGGCAAAAATTTGGGCCGAATGGGTCAACAGGTAGCCAAACAGCATGGTTACGCCGTTCAGGCTGTCGTTTTCAGTCGCCACGATATACGGGGAGCGGATGCCGTTCCAGTCGAAGGAGCTGTTAAGGATAGCCTCCATAAAATCTCCATTGGGGAAATGGTCGGTCCATTGGCGCTGCCCTTGGAAGCCGGAAGCGATGGCATTGTGGCCGTTGGCCTCCTCTTCAAAACCAAGCTCGGCAAGCCGCGGATTGCCGATCATCAGGTCGCGGGCGATCAGCGCCATTTTGACCACGGTTTCCCAATCCTTGTCCTTGGCTTCGCGGCTCTTCTGTCCCTCCGGCTCATTGTTGTCGGGACCTTCCTTGCAATATTCCTTCACCCATGCCAGGGCCTTCTCATATTCAGCGGTGTCATAAATTACTTCATCCATACGGCGGACAAATTCGCTCATGTCCACATATTCATTGCGCATGCCCAGATAATCCTGGAAGAAAGTTTCGTTGACGACGGAGCCGGCGATCCCCATGGATACCGAACCCATGGACAGATAGGATTTGCCTCTCAGGTTGGCAACGGCCAGACCTGCCTTGGCAAACGCCAGCAGCTTCTCCTGCACATCCTGCGGAATGCTGTTGTCGGCCAGATCCTGCACATCATGCCCATAGATGCCGAAAGCGGGAATGCCCTTCTGGGCGTAGCCGGCCAGAACAGCCGCCAGATAGACGGCGCCGGGGCGTTCGGTGCCGTTGAAGCCCCACACCGCCTGGGGAATAGAGGCGTCCATATCCATGGTTTCCGTGCCGTAACACCAGCAGGGAGTCACCGTTACCGATAACCCGACATTTTCCTTGGCAAACTTCTTGGCAGCTGCGGAGGCTTCCGCCACACCGCCGATGCAAGTGTCCGCAATGACGCATTCCACCGGGCTTCCGTCCGGGTTGCGCAGGGTGGAGCTGAAGAATTCGGCCACATTCCGGGCCATGGTCATGGTTTTCTCTTCCAGAGACTCCCGCACACCCCGGCGTCTGCCGTCAATTGTAGGGCGAATGCCGATTTTGGGGAAGCCGCCTTGCCATCTGTATTGTTCGATCATTGCAATATCCCTCCGTATAAGTAATTGGGTTACCGATAACTCCAAATTAGCAGTTTCCCCCCTTGCTGTCAATCCTTTTGTTCAGTACAATAAGTGTCATATCCAAGAGCATTGTTTAGAAAGGAGGAGCACCATGGTAACCATCTACGATATAGCCAAAAAAGCGAATGTATCCGCCATGACCGTGTCCCGGGTAATCAACAATAAGGGACGGATCAGCGAAAAAACCCGCAACAAGGTAAAGCGGATTATGGAAGAATTGAATTATGTGCCCAACGAAATGGCGCGCAGCCTGGTGCTGCGGGAAACCCAGGTGCTGTTTCTGCTGGTTACCGATATCACTAACCCCTTCTTCACCACCTTGGCCAGAGGGGCGGAGGACGCCGCCAACAAACTGGGCTACCGTGTGCTGTTCGGCAACAGCGATGAAAGTCTGGAGAAGGAACGGGAATATATAGACACCATACTGAAATCCCGGGTGGACGGAGTGCTTGTAGCTCCTGCCGGGGACGGCTCCCTGCCCCATCTGGAAAGCCTGCGGGCCCACGGTGTGCCGTTTGTGCTCTTGGACCGGGAGGTGCCGGGCATCGGCAGCGATGTGGTGCTGGGAGACAGCCGAGAGGGCACCCGGATGCTGATGGAGCATATGATCGGGCTGGGGCATAAGGAAATTGCCCTGGTGAACGGTACGCCGGATGTATCCAGCGCACGCCTCAGAGCCACCGCCTACAAGGAAGCCCTGAAGCTGAACGATCTACCAGCCCCCTCGGAGCGGATTCTGGAGCTGGGATATGCGCCGCGGAGCAGCCTAGCCCGGATCGGAGAGTGGCTGGACGGGCTGGAGCCCCTGCCTACCGCCATACTGTGCGGCAACAATATGATGGCCATCCAGACTATCCAGGCGATCCGGAAAAAAGGCTTGCGGGTGCCCGAGGATATCTCCGTCTGCTGCTTCGACGATCTGGGACCGGTGGGTGAAATCGATCCATTCCTCACCGTCGCCGCGCAGCAAGCATATCAATTCGGCTACAAGGGTATGCAGCTGCTTACCGGGCGCATTGCGGATAAGGAAAGTGAAGACGGCGAAGACGCCTGGACGCGGATCCTGCTGCCGGCAGAGCTGGTAATCCGGCGCTCTGTGGCTGACTTGCGTTAAGTGGGCAGCAGGGGAACTGGTGAGAGAAGGCGGATTCCGGTTTGCTAACCTCGCTCTTGTCCGACCCGGTGTCCCTGGCCCTTACGGAACTGAGAAGCTCTTACAGCGTCGAATTCGGCCTTTTGAAATTCTTACGGAACTGAGAAGCTCTTAACGGAGGTTTGGGGGCCATTTTTACCGATGAAGCCTCCCTAAGAGCCGCTGATTTCCGTTAGCGCAGGAAAGTCACCATTAGCCTCCTCTAAGGGTCTATGAGTTCCGTTAGCATAGAAAGCCGACTGTTATCCCTTCTAAACGCCAGATAATTCTGATAGAACAAGAC
>JAEWAA010000105.1 GCA_023391955.1 Bacillota bacterium
GAATGCGGGAAGCCGGCTGATTTTAGTTCAATAAAAATCGGTTTATTTGGTGTGAAGCAGACCCAGTGCTTCTCCCATCTTGAGCTTTTTGCCCGTTTGCAGATTCGGCCGGGGGGTAAAGGTGCCGTTCTCGAAAAGGAGCACCACCGTAGAGCCGAATTCGAAATAGGCCAGATCACCGCCGCGGGTGAGACAATCCGGCAGCGGGGTTACATATTGAATGCTGCTGACATTCATGGCGCCTACCTTCACCACCGCCAGCTCACCGTAATCATGGCGGATATAGGTCACCAGGCGTTCGTTGCGGGACAGGACACGCTTCATGTGGACCAGCCCGAAATCGTTCACCGGATATACCTTGCCGGGGATATGCTCCTTCTCCAGGATTTTGCCGGCGACCGGAGAATGGATCCGGTGGTAATCGGTGGGGCTCAAGTACAGCACCATAAAGAATCCGTCCGTATAGCTGACAAGCCGGGGCGATTCGTTCAGCAGCTCCTCCAGGGTATAGTCCTGGCCTTTAATCTGAAGAAGCTGTCCCTCCCGGATGGGGCCCATGCCGGTGATCAGGGAATCCACGGGACTGACGGCAATATCCGCATCCTTGGCGATGGGGCGCAAGCCGGGCTTCAGCCGCCGCGAGAAGAAATCGTTCAGCGACGCATATTCCCGTACATGCTTCTCCGCATCCTCCACCCGGATTCCGTACGTGCGGGCAAACCAGGGGATCAGCCTGCGGCTAACCCTGGATTTGGCGAAGGAGCCGGTCATTCGTGATATAGATTTACGGGAGGATAATTCTGTCAGCAATCGAAAAAAACGCTTCGCCATAGGCGCAATTCACCTGTTTCCTCTAATGTTGGTGCCAATACCATCTATATATACTACCATTCCGCTTTCCATCTGTCACCATCGGGCTTTATTCAGCTTCGGGCCAATTCCTGGAGCAGGGATTCCAACACCAATGCCACGCCGTCCCGGTCATGGGAAACGGCGATCTCTGCGGCTATTTCCTTCAATTCGGGTATCGCATTGCCCATGGCAACAGGCCAGCCGCAGATGCCGAACAGCCCCACATCATTATAATCATCGCCAAAAGCCATTACCTCTCCGAGGGGAATACCGAGGCTGGCGCACAGTCTGGATACCCCCGCTTCCTTGGAAGCCCGGGTAGAGGAAATCTGCACCAGCTGCCCGTTATCCGTGAGGAGCAGATTCACACTCTCGGCGAACGCCGTCCGCAGCTCCTCGAAGAAGCCGCAGCGGGTCAGCAGCACCTTGGTGGCCGACAGCTCCCGGAGCTGCTCCAGGGTTTTGACCTCAGGGTTGTGGTCGGTCCGAAGCCCTTCACTGTAATCCAGGGGGCGGGCGCTGAACCATTCGTCCCGGACCTCCATGCTGATTTCAATTTCTGCATCGCGCTGCAGGCAAAAATCCATAACCTGGGCGGTGAGGGCGGCGTCGATGCCTTCATGCCACTCCAGTCCCGTGTTCGGGCAGGAGAATTGGGCTCCGTTGTAATAAATGAAGGAGCCGATGGACAAAAGCTCCTCCGGCAGGATCTTCTTTACGGTGCGGGGCGGGCGTGCTGTGGCAAATATGATATGGATGCCCTGCCGGTGGCTGTCCAGCACGGCCTTGGCGTTGCGCGGGGACACCTCCTTGCGGGAGTTGAGCAGGGTGCCGTCCAGATCCAGCACAACAGCCGAGCAGCGGGGTTTTACAGGCAGGCGGAGGGCCTGCTCCAGTTCCCCGTGGGCTTCCCGCAGCCAGGGATGGATGACGCGGAGCGTTTCCCGCCGCTCCCACAGGTAGGAAATGTAGGCGTACGCACCGTGGTCCAAGGAACGCTCCAGCTCTGCGTTTAGCCTGTCCAGATACGGCGGCGTTCCCGTTTGGTCCCAGGCAATTTTGTCCGCCACAAACAATATCCGGTCCAAGTGGCTTGATCCTGCCCGTAGTGTGGTGTGGCATCCCACCGCATTAAGAATTTCTGGGTCGCGGATTCCAAAAATATCTTCAGCCATAACCCGGGACAGCTTCTGGTGGATGATCATGGGGAATTGCTCTTCCTCGGGAAGCACCTCCACCTGCAGGAGACGCGCAACCTCAACCCGGGTGTCTGCCGGAAACACGGCGCTAATGTCATGGAGCCAGCCGGCCGCCTCCGCTGCTTGGGGATCGCCGCCGAAGCGAAGAGCGGTGATGCGGGCTTCCTCGCCCACCTCCATAGAATGGAGGGCAGTGGCGGGGCAGCCGTTGCCGGTAAGAAACGCGCTGACGTCGCTTTTTAAGTCGCCGGTCAGCTCTATACCCAACAGTAGCTTCTCGAATATTACATGCATATCGGGGATCACTCGCCTTTCCGGACGGTCGGATGAACAAACAGTTAGGGTGATTATAAAGGAAGCGGGCATTTATTCCAATGATCTTTTATACTTGGGTTTTGGGGGGATACGATGAAGCATCGGTGCAAACGTCTGACTCAACTGGGACCCCTTATAATGGATGTTAGCGCTCAACAATTGTATGCTAACTGACTGAGAATGCCACTTTTGCAGGAATAGCGTGCATGAAATGATCACTATGATATGAAAACTGCCTGTTTGAGAGGCGGTTATGGGCGATAGCGATCATTTTAGGTATGCTAAAGGGGATGTTTTAGGGGGAAAAGGAGGGTTAGTGATCATTTTATGACGCTTACATGCTCTGACTTCTGCTTCGGGACTTACTTCGGGCCAGAGCCACCGCCTGCACACTGAAATGCGACATGCAACTGCAAAATCCCGCCAAATACGTTCTTGCCATCCTGGGCATAATATGTTATCCTGTTTTGGTATGTTGTAAAACATGCTGCAACCGCACGGGTCGGGTTCCTGAAGCATCGGTCAAGCCGGTCACCTGGACTCACGGCGAGTCTCAACATGAGGAGGTGCAACGAAATGTACGCTGTTATCGAAACAGGCGGTAAGCAATATAAGGTTCAACAAGGCGATGTTATTTACATCGAGAAGGTTGACGCTGCTGAAGGCGACGTGGTCAAGTTTGACCGTGTTCTTCTGCTTTCCAAGGAAGACGGGCTGGTAGTAGGCTCTCCCCTTGTAGCCGGCGCTTCTGTTTCTGCCAAGGTTGAAAAACATGGCAAAGACAAGAAGATCATCGTGTTCAAATATAAAGCCAAGAAAAACTACCGTAAGAAGCAAGGCCACCGTCAGCCTTACACTAAGATCACCATCGAAAGCATCCAGGCT
>JAEWAA010000159.1 GCA_023391955.1 Bacillota bacterium
GAACTGGAGATTGTCTCCCGCCACCCACCGGTAGCCTTGGGCGTTGGTTAGCCCGGAGAAAACCGGGTCCTCCACGAACTTCCTGTATACGTCCCCCGAGCCCAAATGGCCGTTCGGCTGATAAAGCTGGCCCGTCCGGTCTGCCAGGGTAACCGCCACTTGGGCGGGAAAGCGGATGGAGCTGGCCCGTTCCGCTGCACGCCCAAACAATTCCTGACGTTCCATCGGCGTACGGGGAGAAGCATCCAGCAGCATCCGGCGGGTTTCCGGATCACGCTCCAAAAACAAATAATACCGGAACATACTGTCGAAGACCTTGGACATCTGGGACTTCATGATGGTCAGCTGCTTGCCGGCCTTTTCTTTGAATTCCAGCTCCATGGAATCCTCCATCTGCCGGTACGCCATCATCTGCAGCAGGGAGAACGGAATCAGAATGAACAACAGCACGGAAGCAAACAGACGGTACTTCAGCTTTTTTGGCCAAAAGCTTAGGATAAGCCTCATCCTTCCTCCCCCTCCCGTTCTGGAGCCCCTGCCCGTACTCCCGCCGGAGACGCAAATTGCGGCGAAGCGCCCCTTGGATGAGCCCCGCCGCAATACACCTCTTTATTTCGCTAATCCCAGTTCCTTCAGCTCCTTCAAGCCGTTATCCACGAAGCTTTTGAATCGGAAGGTGGTATCCAGCTTCTTCAGGAAGTCGTCATAGGCTTCCAGCTTATTCTTGCCATAATAGAATTTGAGCAATTCCTCCTGACGGAACCGTGTGGCATCCGCAGCGTTGAAATCAGGCGGCAGGGTCACATAGCTGTTATAGGTTTCGATGACCTTCACCTTTTCATTGGCCTGAATATACGGCTCCTGGGCCGGGAATTTGGTGCTCAGATAAGCGGCTTCAGGACGGCCCGCCAATTGATACAGCCAGGTGAAGGCAGCCTCCGGGGCTTTGTCCGTCAGAACTGTTTTCCCGTTTTCGACTTTAAAGTGTACATCCTTCAGCCCGAACTGCACCAGATTCAAGCCGTCACCCTTGGATACATAATTGAATAGCTCAAAAATTTTGTCAAGCTTGGCTTTATCCTTTTCCGCCGATTTGGAGATGGCCATATACCCGCCGGTAGCGCCCTTCTCTCTGGTGCCCAAGGTGTCGGCAGTTGGCCCCTTCAATTCGCTTAACATCACCCAGTCCGCATTGGGATTGGCTTCCTTCCAAACCTTCCGCGCATCGTCCTTCACAATGTTGGTCCAATCCATCACCACAATGCCCGCTTTGCCCTGGAAGGCCTTATCCTTGTAGTTGGCCAGCTTATTGCTGGCAATTTCCGGGTCAATGGTGCCGGTATCAATCATTTTCTTCATATACGCAACGGCGTCCTTCATCTCCTGCTGGTAGATCCCGTGGACCATCTGGCCGTTTTTGATATAGAATCCGTCGGTCACGCCATGCAGGGGCATCACCAGGCTGGCCAGAACGGTGAGCTCGGAGGTAATGCCGAAGGTGTCATTTTTGCCGTTTCCGTCCGGGTCCCGGGTGGTGAAGGCCTTGGAGCCCTCCAGCAGCTCATCCAGCGTTTTCGGAACCTGAAGGCCCAGCTTATCCAGCCAATCCTTACGCACCCACGGAACACCGTAATAAATCGTCGGTGTGGTGGTAATGGCATACGGCTTGCCGCCGATCTCCGCCCGGCTGAACACCTGGTCGCCCACCAGATTTTTCACATCACCCAGCTTATCCTTATAAGGAGTCAAATCCAGCAGCAATCCCCGTTTGGCATATTCCAGATACTCCGTTTTACCCGGAAACTTGATGATATCCGGCAGATCCGCTCCGGCGGCCCGCAGGTTGAGCTTCTGGATGAAGTCATCGCTGCTGTTGGTGATGGTCAGTGTTAAATTCGTATTCAGAGCCTTATCCAGCTCGGGTTTAACAAAATCCTTGGAAGGAAGTGTGCTCCCCCACCCTGTCATCATCACTTCGATAGGTGTAACGGCGCCGGAGGAAGTATTGGCCGCCGGGGAGCCGGAGGCTCCGGAGGATGGAGCAGAACTGCTGTCCGTGGAGCCGCCGCAGGCCGTTGCCAGAAGCGAGGTGCTGAGTAAAGCAGCTGCCAACAGGGTAAACCGTTTTTTCGTTTGCATGTGAACATCCCCTTTATATATGGATAATGTGCAGCCAAAACCTTATGTTGTGCATCAGCCTTTTAATGCGCCGATGAGCATTCCCTTGGTCAGATGCTTTTGCACGAAGGGATACACCACGATAACAGGCAGACAAGCGGCAATGACGGAAGCCATCTGCAGCGTAGTGCTGGGAACGGTAACATCCACGTTGACCTCAGGCCGGTCGGCTGCCGTCAGGAGCCCTCGGACAATCACCTGCAGGGGATACAGCTTGGCGTCGGTTATATAGAAGACGGCGGAGAAAAAGGCGTTCCAGTTCCCCACCAGATAAAACAGGCCTACGGTCATCAGCACCGGCAAGGACAAGGGCAAGGCCAGACGCATGAGCACAGTCATTTCTCCTGCCCCATCGATTTTGGCCGATTCATACAGCTCCTCCGGCAGATTCTCGAAGAAGGTTTTGATCACCAGGACGTTGAAGGTGGAGATTGCGCCGGGAATGATCATGGCCCAGACCGTATTCAGCAGCCCTGTTCCCCGCACAACCAGATAGGTGGGAATCAGTCCGCCGCCGAACATCATGGTGAAAACGATCATGAAGATGAACAGCCCGCGCCCGATCAGTTTTTTCCGGCTAAGCGGAAAGGCCAGCAGCACACTGAGTGCCAGGTTGATGGCGGTACCCACCGCTGCCACAAA
>JAEWAA010000226.1 GCA_023391955.1 Bacillota bacterium
TCCTTCACCCATCCGAAAGCCAGGATAAATCCGGTCTGTGCCAAAATCCCCATCAGGAGCAGGCTGCAGGAGCAGATATACTTGGCTGCGTAGAGCCGGAAGGGGCTGACGTTCGTGGCCAACAGCATCTTCCACGTGTTTCCTTTTTGCTCCATATCACAGATTCTGGAGACAACAACGGCGGTGATTACCGGCATAAAAAGACCGTTCATGGAGGAAAGGCTGAAGATCACGGCCTCCCACACTGCCTGGTCCGGGTTGCGCGTGAAGGACATGGACAGGGACATAGCCGCCCACAGCATCTCCGCCCCCAAAAAGAGCAGCAGCATCAATCCGATTTTTTTGCGGCGGATTTTGAAGTATTCCAATTGCAGCAGGGTCATCACAGGCTTTTTTCCCTCCCCGTCCATTCCAGAAAAAGGTCTTCCAGGCTGCTTGTCCGCTCCTCAATCCGCGTAACGGGAATGTTTTGGGTCACCAGAAGGCGGTTCAGGTCGGCGATTTCGGTTTCATCCATGTTTTCTATGGCAAGCCTTCCTCCGGTTGGGGTGAAGCGGTAGCCGTAAGCATGGAGAAGCGTCTCTGCTCTGGCGTTATCTCCCGTGTTGAAGAGAATGACGCTTTTGCTTTTTTCCCGGAGCTTTGCCATACTGCCTTGGTATAGCAGTTCTCCCTCGCTGATGATGCCCACGGAGGTGGCGATTTGCTCGATTTCGCTGAGCAGATGGCTGGAGAGCAAGACGGTCATGCCATACTCCCGGGGCAGCGATTTGATCAGCTCCCGGATTTCGCCAATCCCGGCCGGGTCCAGTCCGTTTGTGGGCTCATCCAGAATCAGCAGCGGGGGAAAGGCAAGCAAGGCCATGGCGATCCCCAGCCGCTGCTTCATCCCCAGCGAATATTGCTCCGCCTTCTTATCCTTCTGGTCCTCCAGCCGGACAATCCGGAGTGCCTCCTTCACATGCTTCTCCGGCACATTGCGCAGCCGCTGCATTACCCGCATGTTCTCCAGTCCCGTAAGATGCCCGTAATAGGAGGGGGATTCGATTAAGGATCCGGTGCTCCGCAGAATGCCGGAGCGGTGTTTGGTCAAGCTTTTGCCGAAAATACGGATGTCACCCTCCGTGGGTTTGACCAGACCCAGCAGCATCTTCAGAGTGGTGGTTTTTCCGGCTCCGTTGGGACCCAAAAAACCGTAAATGTCTCCCTTTCGGATTTGCAGGCTGATTTCATTTACCCTCTTGTGTGCCCCGTATTGCTTGGACAGCTTCTGTGTTTCCACAATGAACGTTTGCTCCACCCCAACCCAGCTCCCTTTAGTATGAATTTCGGTTATGCCCGTATGGCTTACAGCTTCCACTTTAGCGCCTGCGCCTTTCCTGTACCTGAAGGCTGCCTTACCTGTACCTTAAATCGGAGGGCAGCGGCTCCGGTGGTTTCCGCATTCATGTATAATGATGAAGGGGTGAGGGGATGGATGATTGGAAGGACAAAAAAATACTGATTGTGGATGACGAGCCGGAGATCCGGACCATGGTGGAGCGTTTTTTGCGGAAAGAAGGCTTTTACCGTATTTACACAGCCTCCCATTGTGAGTCCGCCCTTGCCGTCTGCCGTGCCGAGAAGCCGGATATTATCGTTCTGGATGTGATGCTGCCTGATGGGGACGGATTTACTCTCTTTACCGCCATTCGGGTATTTGCCGATACACCGGTGCTTTTTCTATCGGCCCGGGGGGAGGATGAGGACCGGCTGCTTGGACTTGGGCTGGGGGCGGATGACTACATCGTGAAGCCGTTCCTTCCGCGGGAGCTGGTGCTGCGGCTGACGGGTGTGTTAAAACGGGTATATGCGCCTCCTGCAGCGGAGCAGTCTGCCGTGTTTCGGCTTGGGGAACGGGTTGTGGATCTGGACTGCGGGGTTGTCAGAGGGGACGGTGAAGAGCTGCCCTTAACGGCAAAGGAGTTGGCCATTCTGATGAAGCTCTACGATAACCGGGGCCGCATAGTGACCAGCGATGTGATCTGCCAGACGGTGTGGGGAGACGACAGCTACGGCTATGAAAATACATTGATGGTCCATATCAGACGGGTACGCGAAAAAATCGAGCCGAACCCCTCCAAGCCCGTGTACCTGCTGACGGTGCGGGGACTGGGCTACAAGCTGGTGGCAGGCTAATATGGAAGGAATCATCCGTATATTACGCCGTTTTGTCGCCGCGACCATTCTGCTTTCTCTGCTGCTCCTGGTGTTTAATGTGATCCTGCTGGGTACTGTCGTCTTCCAGAAAGTCAACCAGCCTCCGTCACCGGAGTTTGTGCTAAAGGAGGCGGCGGGGGCATTAACCAAGGCTGAGGATGGCTACCGTTTCGACAGCCGGGCGGGGGAGCTGCTGGAGCAGAAGAACGCCTGGGCTATGCTTCTGGATGAAACCGGACAGGTCCGGTGGGAGTATTGGCTGCCCGGGGATGTTCCCCGTTCCTTCAGCCTGCTTGAAGCGGCCAAATTTTCCCGGTTTTATCTGGCTGACTATCCGGTTTATATCTGGGAGCATCCGGACGGCTTGTTGGTAGTGGGGTATCCCAAAAGCAGCTATGCCAAGTACCGGCTTGACCTCCCCACGGATTGGCTCAGGGCTTTGCCCTGGCGGTTGGGATTGTTATTGCTCCTCAATGTGGGCGTGGCTGTTCTGATTTCGGTAGGGATTGGTACACGTATATTCCGGAAGCTCCGCCCTCTGGCGGCAGGCATTCACAAGCTCGCCCGGGAGGAGAAGGTGGAGCTGGATTCCAAAGGACTATTCGGGGATTTGGCGGTAAGCATCAATTCCGCTTCCTCCAGTCTCCAGCAAAAAACAGCGGCGCTGAATGCCAGGGATGAGGCACGCTCCAATTGGATTGCCGGTATTTCCCACGATATCCGGACTCCGTTGTCCATGGTTTTGGGCTACGCCAGTGAGCTGGAGGAGAATGAGGAGCTGCCCCAGGAGCCGCGTCATCAAGCAGGCATCATCAGGCGCCAAGGAGAGAAGCTCCGTTCCCTGGTCAATGACCTGAATCTGGTGTCCATGCTGGAGTATGAGATGCAGCCGCTTCACCTGAAGCCGATCCGGCTGTCCGTGCTGGCGCGGCAGGCGGTGGCGGATGTGTTGAACAACGGGCTGGACGCCCGTTACCGGCTTGAGTTCAGACCAGCCGGTGAAGAGAGGGCCATTCAAGGAGACAGCAAGCTGCTGCTTCGGGCGATCGGGAACTTGATTCACAACAGTATACGCCACAATCCTGAGGGCTGCCTAATTGTCGTGGAAACCTACCCTTCCCCTGAGGGGTCAGGCTATTGGCTCCGTGTTACGGATAATGGAAGAGGGATTCCGCGGGAAAAACGTAAGGGGATCACCGAGCTGCCGTATTCCGCCGGGAGAAAAGGAACGGTGGAGCAGGGCCATGGGCTGGGGCTGCCCATGGTGGACCGAATTGCGAAGGCGCATCAGGGACGGCTGGATCTGGAGGTTGCTCCAGGCGGAAGCGGTCTGTCAGCGGTAATGAAGTTTCCCGGAACGGGGGCAGCAGGCTCATAGAAACAGCAAACAGACCGCCGGATCGCCGGACGGTCTGTCTGTTTGTTTGGCGTTATGGTTGTGAACGCTTAGCCGCGGGGCTTGGCCAGGTTCATCTCTGCGCACATAAGCAGGAAGCCGCCTGCGCCGTGCAGGTCGTTTTCGCTGGTGGGGCGGGCGATATAGTGGGCATAGTCGCCGATGCCGGTGCCGATGCAGATGTTGCCGATGCGCACGAAGCCATTGTCGTCGAACTTCAGGGTATCGATGACACCTTGGTAGCCTTTCCATGCATAGTCCATGTAGCTTTCATCCAGATATCCGAAACGAACGGCCTTGGCGATGGCATGGACGAAGAGGGCGGTACAGGAATTTTCCAGCCAGTTGTCCGGACGGTCTGTCTTGTCAATTACTTGGTACCACAGGCCGGTAGCCGGATCCTGGAACTTGGTCAGAGCAATCAGCAGATCCTTGGTGATCTCGACCAGCTTGGCCTTGTCCTTGTGGTCCTCCGGCATATATTCGAACATCTCCAGAAGAGCAACCGGGTACCAGCCGATGGCCCGTCCCCAGAACTCCGGTGCACGTCCGGTAACCGGATCAGCCCAAGGAGTTTGTTTGCTGGCATCCCAGCCGTGGAAGAGCAGGCCGGTTTTTTCGTCATGGGTATGCTTATGCATCAGCAGCGCCTGGAAGGTCATCATGTCGAAGTATTCCGGTGCGTTGAAGGTTTTGCCGAACATGGTAGCGATGGGACCGGCCATGTAAAGCCCGTCCAGCCACATTTGGTTCGGATAACGGCCTTTGTGCCAGAAGCCGCCTTCTTCATTGACATTCCAGTCCTTCAGAAGAGGAACGAGAGTGTGGAGGGCAGTTTTGTAGCGCTCGTCGCCGGTTTCCTTGTAAAGGTTGAAGAGCAATACGCCGGGTTGGATATCGTCCAGCTCGTCGCGGTTGAACTTCTTCACGCTGCCGTCCGGCTGTACTTGGGAATCCACCCAACGTTTGATGTAGTCAAAATATTCTTTCTTATGGGTTTGCTGCCAAACCTTCTCCATACCGGAGAGGAACACGCCTTGGTGGTAGTGGAAGCGGTCCGGCGGCAATTGCTCCGGCTCGAATTTGTTCATCAGGGCTTCGCAGGCTTTTTCTGCCCAGCCGATAGGGGTCAATGCTGTTTTTTCTGTCATGAGTGGATGATCCTCCTTGAGATTGATTCTCTTCTTTCATGATGATACCATATGAAAATGCACATTTTTTGCGAAACGGACAGAAATCTTCTTATATCTTGCGGGTTTGTGTGCAAAATTATACCATGAAGCAGAAGGCCTTGGAAGGAAGGGATGGGTGTGGAGGATTTGACGTACCAGAATAAGGAGGGCACCTTTTCCATGACTCACCGGCAGGCGCTGTCCCACCATATGGCGACCAGCCATTTTCACCCTACTTATGAAATCTATTATTTGTTGTCGGGCAAAAGGGAGTTTTTTATCCGTGACCGGACGCTGGTGATCCAGGAGGGGGATGTGATGATTGTGTCTCCCAATGTGCTGCACCGCACCACTAACGCGGCGGAGCCCCAGCATGAGCGGCTGATCGTGAATATCCACCGGGATTTGATGCTGCCCGGACAAGAGGGGGGACGTGAGGTGCTGGCCCCCTTATCTGGGGCGGACTATCGGATTGTCCGGTGC
>JAEWAA010000240.1 GCA_023391955.1 Bacillota bacterium
TCTTCGTACACGCCGCGGCCGGTTTCTTCCACTGCCAGCTTAGCCAGATACATATGCTTGTCAAGCCCGGCAAGAGCCATTTCTTGAACGATCTTGTCGATCTGCGCTTGATCCAGCTTCATGTACTCTTGATAGGCTTGCTTTGCGCGGGAAACCAGAAGATCCACTTGTTCTTGAACTGACATCTGCTCTTTTAACTTGGTTTCTTTAACTGCCATGTTAATCTCCGCCTCCTAGAGCTATATTCTGGGTTATGTCGAACGCTTCACGTTAGTATGATACTTATCACAGTATCATATTGAACTGGTAAAAACTAGTGTGAAGTTTGGTACGATTTTACGTGAATAATTTCACAATTTTTACGTGAATAATTTCACAACCCTTTAATGATTCTGATTATAGCTAAACTTTTTGCATTCGTAAAGAGTGTACAAACGCTTACATTAAAAAGATTTTATTTTGACAATTGATTGCGTTTTCATCATTCATTTTCACGTGAAACTTTGTCCGAAATGTGACATGTGGAGTGAATTCTTTATTATTTTGCTGCTGGCGCTCCGAACGTTCGGATTTCAGGTGAAATTATGTCTAAATGGTGCAAAAAACTCTCCTGGTTTGAACAAATTTGAAATTAATGGAAATGGTACTAGCACATGGGTTTTGCAGGACAGGGACAGGTTATTTGCTCCTTTATGTCCATTATCCCCTTCCCTCAGGATCCCGGATTGACCAGAATAGCGGTGATATACTTCGTCAGTTAATGAAGAACATCATCGGATGTGGGAAGGAAGCAGTCGCTCCAAAGTTGGCTGGTTGCTAACGGACTGAGGGTCCCCTATTTCTACTTTTTTCGCGCTTTTGCCGATTTCACGGACACAGGAGACGTTATTGTGCCTGCATCACCTGTAAACCACTCTTTTGGCGGCAAATAACGGATTCACGGTCCGTTGATTCCGGAAAACACCCGTTTTGTCGCAAATAACGGAACGTCGGTCCGTAAGACAAACGCCGTCGTGGCGTCACCGGCCACCGGGCAGCCTTTGCAGCCTGGGCAGCCTGGGAAACCGGACAGCCCGGGCATTCCGGATAATCGCGCAGCCGGAAAAACAAAAGCTCCAGCCGCCTTTAAAATCAAGGCAAGCTGGAGCTTTTTAACGAGTGGAACCGAGCTACCTTCTAATAGAATTCGGTCTCACGTTACCAAGTTACCACCGGCGGGGAACCCGGCACCGGATTTACTACCATATCCATAACGGGGACGGCATAGGCCACCAAAATCAGCAGCACCACCACCGCCATCCATACGCCATAACGCTCGAACAGCCTGGGTGCAGGCGCGGCTCCCTCCGGAGGTTCGGCAACGGGGAATTCCGTGCTTCCGCTTGGCGCCCTCAACAGCCGGACCACATTGACCATCATCAGCAGCACACCTGCGAAAAGAATGGTGCCGCCCACCGCCATCGCGACATAATAGGGCATCCACAGCACACTGTCCGGATGATCCCCGTAGGTGGTATAAGCTGTGCGGCGGGGAGAACCCAGAAGACCCACCGTATGCATGGAGCCGGACATAAACACCATACCCACCAGCCATAACACAGTCTGGATCAAACCCAGCCTGTGCATACCCGGAGTGAGCTGCTTTCCCAGAATCGAAGGGATCAGCCAATAGGTGATGCCGAAGAAAGTCAATGCGACCGTTGTCGCCACCGTCAGATGCAAATGTCCCGTCACCCACAGCGTGTTATGGACCACTGCGTTCATCTGGTTGGAAGCGTTGATGATGCCCCCTGCCCCGGCGGGGATAAAGGCCAGCATACCCATAAACGGAGCAAAAAACCGGACATCCCTCCAGGGCATAAGCCGCAGCCAGCCGAACAGCCCCTTGGACCCCAGCTCCCTGCCGCGCAGCTCAAACACTGCAAAGGTGGAAAAGGCTGTGGTCAGAGTGGGAATAATGACCATGAAGGTCAGCACCACCTGAATATACTTCCAGATGCTTGGAATACCCGGCTCCATCAACTGATGGTGAAAGCCCACCGGGACAGAGAACACAAGGAACAGTAAAAAGGAAAGCCGGGCCAGCGCATCGCTAAAAATTCGTCCGCCAATCACCTTGGGGATGACCGTGTACCAGCAGATATAAGCCGGCAGCAGCCAAAAATAGACCAGCGGATGGCCGAAATACCAGAACAGGGTCCGCGACAGCACTACATGTACCCGGTCCACCCAGCCGAAGGACCAGGGGATCAACAAAGCGATAACCTCGAAGGCGACCCCCAGCGTCGCCACCATCCACAGAGCCATGGTTACCGCCGACATAAACACGAAGAGAGGCGTAATGCCGCCGGGATTCCGGCGTTTCCAGACCCGCAGGCAATAGAACACACCTAGAGCCGGCAGCCAGCTTCCGGCCACAAGCAGCACCAGGGCGATGTAGAACCAAGGGGAAGCCTGCATCGGCGCATAAAAGGTATACAGCACCGTCGCCTGGTCCAGCAGAATCAGCACTGTTCCGAGGATAGTTCCCGCCGTCATCAGGCCAAAACCCGTCCAGGCCAGCCGCCGCGCCGGTGAGGGCAGAGCCCCGCCCAAGGCCTTCGAGCAGCCCGCCAGCAAAAACCCGATAATGAAGTAAGTGGTGAAAATAAGCGCCATCAGCACGCCGTGTGCCGTCAGCAGCTGGTAATAGCTCATGCCGAAGGGCAGCGCCAGATTCATACCCCGGGCCATCCCCTGGAGAAGCCCGGCAAGACCGCCGATCAGAAGGGCCATAAAGGCGGTCAGCACAAATGCAAGGACAACGGCTGCATCCCTGCGGTCAATCGATCCTTTGTGGACGGTGGAACTCACGCCGGCACCCCCCATCTATTTCACCACGATCCGGGTGGCCATCAGTTCATGGCTGATCCCGCAATATTCATTGCACAGCACCAGGTACTCCCCTGGTTTGTCGAAGGTGTAGGTCATGTGGTTGATTTCACCGGGCACCGCCATCAGATTCACGGTAGTGCGGGGAATAGCGAAGCCGTGCACCGCATCCTGGCTGGTAATATAAAAGTGGACCCGGGCGCCCCGGGGCACCTCCATATCCGCCGGACTGAAGCCGAAGGCAAAGGCCAGCACATAGGCATTGTACTCGTTATCCCCGATCTGGACCAATCCCGGCTTGTCAAAAGGGGGCTCCGAGCTGACCGTGACCGGGTCCACAGCGTGGGTCCCATGGCTTCCGGGCGGCTCCATTCCCATGGCAAAGGCACCGATGCCCAGCACCGCCAGAAAAACGGCCAGCATGGCAATGCCAAAGGTTAACCAGATTTTCTCCAGACGGTGGATGGGCATCTATAAGCTCCCTTCTTCTGCGCGGCAGGCAGGCTACGGCAAGAAGGGCCGCGTCACCCGTTCCGCGATAAAAACAGAATAAAGACCAACAGCCATGTAAGGGCCAAAAATCCTCCCAGCAGCATAACCGAAACGAAGGTTCCCTTCAGGGAAACCTCCTTGCGTTTGTTGTCTGCAGCCTGATCGGGCTTGTGTTCGGGGTGTTCGGAATCCGTCATGGGCTGCCTCCTCCCGGATGCGAAATAATCATCATTCAACCATGCTTGGCCGCTTCACAGCTATGAATTCCATCACAGCTCCCTCGTTATTTCCGGCGGCCCGCCTTTTGAAAGAACGGCGTCGAGCCGCTTTTGGCCAGCCGCCGGATCAGCTCCTTCCGGTCCACCAGGCGCACCCCATAATCGGCCGCCGCCTTCCTGGCGCGATCCGTAAAGCGGGTATTCGCCAGGCACCACAGCTCTGCCTCTCCTGCGGGGTGGGGCGATTCGTTCAGGGTATTCGCCGCTGCGGCCACATACTCGCCGGTCAGCCGCCGCCGGGCCGTATGCAGAATCACCTGCAGACAGGTGCCCGCTTTTTCCAGATAAAGAATCGTACCGGCATCTGCGGAGCGGCCCACCTGGCTGCTCCACCCTTCTCCTTCGCACACATGGGCTATGTATTCGGCAAAGCCGGTATCATCCAGGGCATCCACCCGTTCGATCTGGGAATTGGCGTAGACAATTTCGCCGTGGAGGCGGTAGAGGCGGATGCCGATGTAGATGCTCTGGACCAGAATCGCTGCACCCAGAATATAGTTGAACCACGGATCGCCGACACTGGCATCCAGCTGCCGGAAGATGGTCATGTTGGCCACAAGCAGCAGTACACAGCCGGCGGTCCAGGTAATGGACAGCTCCAGGGAGAGCTGCCGCTTTTTGGCGGGACGGGGCATGGGCTGTATCCTCCTTTATTTGATACGAATGTGTCACCTCTTCGGCTCCGCTTTTACCACGGGCGATTGCCGGGCTCACATTCCACAAAACCGTCTATCATTATAGCATAAACAGCTTGCCGCCTCTCCTGGACTTACGTCCCGGCAATATTGCCTGGGAAATGGAAAAAGCCGGCGAACAGCAGCCGGCTTCTGATGAGAATCCTACTATTATTGAAGATTGGTAAAGGAATCCTTGGCGGCAGGAGCTTTTTTGAGCTGCCCGGCATTGTTCAGCCAGTCGATGATCCTTTGCCAGGAGGCTTCCGTTTGGGAGCCGAAGGGTTCCTTGCCCGCATCCATCAAAGGCTGCAGGATGTCCAGACTCTTCTTCTCCACCTCCGGGTCCAGCGGGAAGTCCTTATTTTGCTGCTCCAGCAGGTTTTTCAGGGATGCCTCGGGATTTTTCAAGGTATATTCGTAGCCCTTGGCGGCCGCCTCCCAGAATTTCTTGTACACCTCGCGGTTTTTCTTCAAGCCGTCCTCACTGGATGCCAGCACCAGCTCATAAAAATCCGGAACCCCGTATTTCACCGGATCCAGAGTGCTCAGCTTCACACCCTCCTTCTCCAGTAGCAGCTTCTCATGGTTGATATAACCGCCGATAATGGCGTCCACCTTCTTGGTGGTCATGGCCGGAATCAGGTCCCAGCCGATATCGGTATATTTCACCTTGGCCGGATCTCCTCCGTCCGTCTTCACCATGGTGTTCACAATCGCTTCATCCAGGGGAATGGAGGGGTAACCGATGTTTTTGCCCTCCAGGTCCTTGGGGCGTTTGATGCCGCTTTGCTCCAGGGCGAACAGCTGGTTCAAGGGATGGCGGACAATGGCCGCCAGGGCCACCACAGGGATATCCTCCGCCCGGGAGATGGCGATGACCGTCTGGTAGCTCAGAGCCAGATCGGCTTTGCCTGCAGCCAGCAGCTTCACGGCGTCATCCGTGCCCGCCGGGGTCTCCAGCTTCACCTTCAGCCCTGCTTCCTTGAAGTAGCCTTCTTTTTCCGCAGCGAACAAAAAGGAATGCACCGCGTTGGGGTACCAGTCCAGCAGTACCGTCAGCTCCTGCTCCTGCCCGGAGCCGGAGTTGGAGTTGGAGGCTTTGCCGCAGCCGGCAGCCGTAAGTGCCAGAGTCAGAGCCAGCACCAGCAGCTTGCCGAGGCGGGCGGTTTTTTTACCGGATAATAGCATTGTTTTCGTCTCCTTCTAAAAGTTAATAAAAGATGCGCTGCGCCGGATTCTCACCGGCCGTTTTGCCAGCGCACCACCCGCTTCTCCAGCAGCAGCGCGGCCAAAAACATGGCAATACCCAAGCATGACAGCACCAGCACACCGGCAAACAGCGCTTCCGACCGCATTTGGCTGGAGGCCCGTTTGGTGTACATGCCCAGCCCGGAATCGGCGCCCAGCCACTCTCCGATGGTGGCTCCCCCGATACTGAAGGTGGCGGCCACCTTGAGGCCGGTGAAGAAGGACGGCAGAGCCGAGGGGATTTTGAGCTTGCGGAAAATCTGGCCGTTGCTGGCCCCCATGGTTTTCATCAGCTCCAGCGTGCCCGGATCGGTTTGGCGGAAACCGTCGACAGCCCCCACGGTGACGGGGAAGAAGGTAAACAGAATCACAACGGCCACCTTGCTCCAGATTTCATAGCCGAACCACATGACCATAACAGGCGAAAGCGCCACGATGGGAATGGTTTGGGAGGCAATGACCAGGGGATACAGAGTCCGTTTAGCCAGCCGGGAGCCTTCCATAAGGGAGGCCAGCAGCACCCCGAACAGCACCGACAGGAATAGCCCCAGAAGCGCTTCCTGCAGAGTGTACAGGGAATGGCGCCACAGTAAATCCCGGGTATCCCAAACAGATACCAGCACCCGGGACAGCCGCGGAATGATGTAACGGGGGATGTCCAACCATACAGTAGCCGCCTCCCATACCCCCGCGAGTATGATTACAAAAAGAATAGCCGGGCCGTATTGGCGGAGCCAAGCCTTCATACGCGTCCGCCCCCTTCCTCCGGTTCTCCGGTGTTCTGCTCGCCTGCTTTACCCGCTCTTAAAAGCCGCAGAATCTCCCGTTTGGCCGGCAGCAGGCTGGCGTCCAGCATCGCCTCACTCTTCCGGGGCCGCTCCAAGGGCACCCGGAATTCCTCCAGGCGGCCAATCGGCGAGGTGCACGCCACCAGCACACGGTCGGAGAGAAACAGTGCTTCATCCACATCGTGGGTGATAAAGAGAATGGTTTTCCGGTGCTCCTCCCATACCTGAAGCAGCCATTCCTGCATATCCAGACGGGTCATGGCGTCCAGCGCGCTGAAGGGTTCATCCAGAAGCAGCAGCTCCTGGCCGGCAAGCAGCGTCCGCAGGAAGGAGACCCGCTGCCGCATACCGCCGGACAGCTCGGCCGGCAGGCGGTATGCGCTTTGCTCCAGACCAAAGGAGGGCAAGAGCTCCCTTACCCGCCGCCGGGCCTCACCCTTCGGCATTCCCGCCACCTCCAGGCCCAGGGCGGCATTATCCAGCACGGTGCGCCAGGGCATCAGCCCGTCCCGCTGGGGCATGTAACCCGCCAGGCCCAGCCGCTTCGGTTTGCCGCGGGGCGGAGCGGTGAGACCTGAGCCTGTTCCGGCCCCTGTTTGGGCTCCAGCCCCTGCCCCTGCCCCGGCTCCGGGTAAACCCGGCTCCCCGCCGGATAACCGGATTTCTCCGGCATCCGGCTCCAGCAGCCCGGCGATGAGCCGGAACAGGGTGGTTTTGCCAACTCCGCTGGGGGCCAGCAGGGAGACGAACTCCCCTTTTTGGATAGAGAAGGAAAGATTGTCGAACAACAGGCTGTCCGGGTCAAACCGGTAGGTCAGTCCGCGGACATCCAGAGCCGCCGCCCCTGGGACGGTTGTGCACGCAGCCTCGGGCGGCCTTTCCTTGCCTTCCTGATCACAATCGGTCATACCGGCCATTCCTCCATCCGGTAGGCCATCTGCCAGAACAGGTACTCGAAGCGCGAGGCGGTCACGAACCGCTCCGTCAGCACTGCCAGCTCCCCTTCGGGAAGCCCCTCGGCCAGCTGGTTCATCAGCTCCATACACCATTCATTCAGCTTGGCGAACTCGGGGGAGGCATACATCTGCACCCATTCTCCGTAGAAAGGATGCTCCAATGCCCCCGGATGGGCGGCGATGGCAGTACCGATCTCGCAATAGCTCCAGGTGCAGGGCAGGAGTGCCGCGGTCAGCTCCGCCAGATTGCCCGCCGCTGCTGCGTTCAGCAAGTAGGACGTATAAGCTGTGGTGACAGGTGCGGGTTTGGTCTCCTCCAGCTCCTGCCGGGGAATACCCAGCCGCTCCGCGTACTGGCGGTGCAGCTCCATCTCCACATTCAGCGTGCTGTCCAGCAGCTTGGCGAATAATCCCATGGTGTCAAGATCCTTGGCTTTGATGCTGCCGTAGGCAAACATCTTGGCGTATTCCTTCAGATAGGCGTAATCCTGCTTCATATAAAAGGCAAACCGCTCGGTCGCCAGCGTTCCGTCCCGCAGCTCCGTCAAAAAAGGATGCTGATGGCTGGCCTGCCAGATGTGCAAGGCTGCCTCATGCAGCATATCGGTAAACCGTGTCATTGAATTTCTCTCCCTTCAGTTTTGGGGCTGTTGCACCAGACGGCAATAAAACGGAGCAGGCTTTCGGCAAAGGTTAACAGCTCCGCCACGGACACACCCTCGTTCACTCCATGCGCTTCCGACAGAAGTCCCGGCCCATAGATGGCCGCGGGCACACCCGCTTCCGCCAGCCAGCCTGCGTCGGTAACGGAGGGGCTCATGCTGATTTCCGGCTTCTGCCCTGCCGCCTCTTCATGGCATCCAGCCAGACATTCCAGGCCCGGGTGCTGCCGGTCCAGCTCCAGCGAGGGGAAGATTTCCCCCCGGTCCTCAATCATCGAACGGCCGCCCCACTGGAATGTTGGAGGGTGCTCCCTCAGCCACGGATCGGCCATGGCCGCGTGATGGACATGGTCCTCGATTTCCCGGGTCACCGCCTGGTAATCCTCATCAGGATAAAAATGCACCGTGATCCACAGCCGGCAGGTATCCGCCACAAAAGCGGCATGCCGCCCGCCCTCGATTACGGCGGGATTGATGGTGGTGGCTCCCGGCGGGAAGCCGGGATAATGCTTTACTACCGCCCAGTGGCGCTCCAGCTCCTGGAGGCAACCAATGAGCTTCGCCATCTTCTCGATAGCGCTGGCGCCGAACACACCACCCCCGGCATGAAGCATGCTGGCCCGCATCCCGTCATGAAACACCTGGGGGCTCTGGACCGTGAGCCAGCCGGTGATAACGCCTCCCTGGCCCTGGATGGCCAGATTGCTGGTGTCCATCACCACCGCATAATCATACCCGTCGGCCAGTCCGCGCTCCGTGATGGAGCGTGTGCCGGCTTCGCCTGCCTCCTCGCCTACGGCGCTCTGGAACTGGAGGTTGCCTCCCAATAGGATGCCCTCATCCTTCAAGATGCGGATAGCCAGCAAGGCAGCAGCCAAAGCGCCCTTCATATCCGCCGTGCCCCGGCCGACGGCCCAATCACCATCCACACGGAGCCTGAAAGGATCACCCGACCATTCCCCGGGCTGGCCCACCTCGGCCACATCCATATGCCCGTTCAGGATCAGGCTGCGGCAGCTGTCGGGCCGGGTCCCCGGCTTGATCCCGACCACCACCGGATCCCCGGGGTACAGCTCCCAGCGGCTAATGCCAAAACCCGCTGCCTCCAGTTCATCCGCCAGGAAATCCTGGGCTTCGGCCGTATTCCGGGCTGGAGGACTGACCGTGGCATACCCCACCAGCCGCTCCAATATGGTAAGCAGCTCGTCCCGGCTTTCCCTGATCCGGTGGACGGCACGCTGCAGCTTCGCCCCGTCCAGGGTTTCCGCTTCTTCCCGTACT
>JAEWAA010000249.1 GCA_023391955.1 Bacillota bacterium
CAGACCGGGCCGATGGTGTTGATCAGCACCCGGCGCTCCACATCCTCCTTGCCCAGGAAGGGGACTAGCATACCCACGCCGAAGTCGAAGCCCTCCAGGAAGAAAAAGCCGACAAACAGCACTGTGATCAGAATAAACCATAGGGTTTCATACATGACGTTGCCGCCTCGCTTTCATCTTATAATTTGGTGGGATGGGCAATATGGCCGTGCAAATCGCCTCCGGCCTCCACACCCTTCTTCACGAAGTGCACGAACAGATACACCAGAGCGGCTGCAATCAGCCCATACACCACGGTGAAGCCGATGAGCGAGGTTAATACCATACCGGCGGATACCGTTGGCGACACACCGTCCGTTGTCTTTTGCAGACCGAAAACAACCCACGGCTGGCGGCCTACCTCGGTCATAATCCATCCGGTGGAATTGGCGATAAAGGGAAGTGCGATGGTCCAGACCATCAGCTTCAGGTAAAGCTTGTTATTCATCAACCGGTTCCGCACCATAGCCACCGTACCGTACAAAGCGGCCAGAATCATCAGCGTGCCGGAGCCGACCATAAGCCGGAAGCTCCAGAAGGTAGTGCGGACAGGCGGTATATAGTTTCCGGGACCGTAAAGGGCCTGGTATTCCTCATTAATCTGGTTCATACCCTTGACGCTGCCGTGCAGCTTGTTATAGGCAAGGATACTGAGCACACTAGGCACCTGCACCTCCGCCATATTCTCCTTGCTGGCTGGATCAATAATGGCGAACAGTGTAAACGGAGCCGATTCTCCCGTTGTGTTCCACAGCGCCTCAGCGGCGGCCATCTTCATAGGCTGGGACACCATCAGATGCTGCGCTTGGCTGTGGCCGACTACAGCGGTCAGCACACTGGATACCAACGCTACCACAATACCCAATTGGAAGGTCGGCTTGAACATCTCTACTTCATGCTTGCGCACCAGCTTATAGGCACTGATACCGGCCATGAAGAAGGAGCCTGTTGCCAGCGCACCAAAAACCACGTGGGGGAATTCCACCCACAGCTGGGGATTGGCCAGCAAGGCGAAGAAGTCGATCATTTCCGCCCGTCCGTTCTGAATGGCGTAACCTACCGGCTCCTGCATAAAGGAGTTGGCGGTGAGAATCCATAAGGCGGACAAGGTTGTACCAGCGGCCACCAGCCAGATTGCTGCCAGGTGAACCTTCTTGTTCAGACGGTCCCAGCCGAAAATCCAAACGCCCAGGAAGGTGGATTCCAGGAAGAAGGAAACCAGCGCTTCTACAGCCAGCGGGCCGCCGAATACCGCTCCCACGTACCGGGAATAATCCGACCAGTTCATACCGAACTGGAACTCCTGCATAATCCCTGTTACCACACCCACGGCGAAGTTCAGCAGGAAGAGCTTCCCCCAGAACTGGGCCATTTTCTTGTAGTTGTCATCCTTCTTCACCACATAAATCGTGTTCAGGATGGCGATCAGAAATACCAAACCAATCGTAAGCGGAACAAACAAAAAGTGATAGACCGTGGTAATACCAAACTGCCATCGAGCCAGAATCACCGAATCCAAAGCTCCTCATCTCCCTTTCTAGAGTACAGCGCAGCCCAATTCAGGCCGCACCAAACAGCCGAATCTCGTGCCGGCATGCAGGGTACTTTGTGAACTAAAATGATTATAAGATAGTTCTATCTTTTAAAATAGTACGGATCAATATAAAAATCCCTGTTCCATCTAGAATTCGATTTTTGGACACATTTTATACATGGAATTTCGCTTGGTTTTCTTCAAAATGTTCCCAAATTGAGATGGAATACAAGGAGGAGTTGGTTATAACCGTTTTTCCACTTGTATCCAAGTCCCCACACGGAGTAAGGTAAAATTGACAGCACTTACTCTGAGAGCCGGAGGATGTAAACCATGGAAAGCATCCCGACAATGACAGCCGGAACGGTCCGCATTGTGGAGTACAACCACTCCTACGCCGCTGCCGTAGCGGACATGTGGAACAGAAGCATGGAAAGCTGGGGCGGCGGGCACAGCAGACGGACACCCGAGAGCGTCATCCAGGATATGGACAGCACTATTAATCTTCATGTATTTTTGGCTATGGATGGGGAGGAAGTGGTGGGCTTCTGCAGCTTCTCCCATTACCAGCTGGACGAGGGGGCGCTTTATGTTCCCTTGCTCAATGTCCGGCCCGATTACCATAACCGGAAGGTGGGCAAGGCTCTGATTCTGCATGCCGTAGCCAAAACGGTAGAGCTGGGCTGGCCCCGTCTGGACCTGTTCACTTGGGCAGGCAATACCAAGGCGGTACCCATGTATAAGAAGTGCTGATTTTTCTGGGAAAAGAAGGACGACGGGGTCCATCTGATGAATTACATTCCCACCGTGCTGCAAACGGAAGCTCTGGAGCCCTATTTGAAAAACCTGGACTGGTACTCGGACAGCACCCGCTCCATCCAGATCCAACCCGACGGGGAAACCCTCAGCGGGAAATTCGATATTTTCCGGTATTCCTGGCAGAAGGACGGGCAGGAGCTCCAGGTGGATTTCGAAAAAACCGGACGGGGCATCTGGGCCATCGATACGCCCGACTATGAGATCCGCACGGAAATTGCCGGGCATGATCTGGTGTTCGGAAGAACCTACCCCGTTCGTTACCATATCCGCAGCAAAACCTGCAAACCGGTGGTTTGTGAGATTACTGGCCGGGATGCAAGGAATATCCGGTTGGAGCTCAATTGTACAGTAACGGTTACCGGTACGGAAATCATCGAAGGCCAGTTCCGGGTTGATCCGGTGGAGGAGGAGCAAAGCAGCTGGAAAACCCATCCCGTTGTCCTCTCCCAGTGGACCATCAACGGACGTAAAGCCGAGCTGCGGGCAGGCATCGCACCGTTGTTTCCGGCCAAGCTGGCTATGGCGGGCCCGGAGCTGGAGCATTTTGCAGGTACCCGGGAAACCCTGTTCCTGAATATCGAGAACCAGCTTACCGAAGAGACGGAATTCCGGTTTTCCCTTCCGGCGGCGAAGTTTATCCGCTTCGAGAATCCTACTATCTCCGTCCGGGTTCCGGGCCTAGGCAAGGCCTCGGTGGCGGTGGCTTATGAGCTTCTTTCGTTTGGCGTTTATTCCGCCTCTCTGGCTGTAGAAGCTATAACCCCCGCCTCAGGAGAAGCCATTGCCTTCGAGCATGCCGTAAGTCTGGTCTTCCGCGGGCATACAGGGCGGTTTGAGGGCCAGGACCGGAAATACGCTTATACCGCCTGCGGCCCCAACATGCTGGCGCTCAACAAAGAAAACAATGAGCTTCGGATTCGCCGTACCCATATGGGCGGAGCCCTGTTCTGGGGTTACCCGAGGCTGGGCAAACCTTATTCTTCGGAGTTCAGCAAAAAGAAGCCCGAGCATATCCGCCTGGAGCGGGACGGGGATGCCCAACTGCTGGAGGCGGCTTATTCATCGGCCGACCACCCGGGCGCTGTGGTCAAATCCGTGGCGCGGGTATGGGAAAGCGGCTTTATCGAGCATTATTATACGGTGGAGAATCAGTCGGACACCCCTTTGGCCGACGATCTGAAGCTGCTGGAATGCTTCCGTTATGAGCTCAAGGATGCCGTATTGCCTTACGATGGGCTTTATCTTACCTTGAACGACGCTCCCGCCCAGCATTTGGACCAATGGGAGCCGCGTCGGGTCAGCGAGAATTGGCTGTTTTCCCGCAATGAAAAAATCACCTACGGCGTATTTTGGGCCGAAGGCCAGCAGCTGATGAAGTCCGATTGGCTGTTTGGTCTGGAGCATCCTGTAGGCGGCATACCGGCCGGAGGTTCGGTCCGGACCGCGTCCACCTGGGTGGCGATCGGGGTGTTCGCCGATTGGCAGGACTTCCGGGCATACGTGCGCCGGGTCCGTGAGGAAAATCCCCCCCATTTAACCGGTTATCTGGAGCTGAAGGCCAACGGGGGCAATCCTTTTTCCAATGGAAGCTACCAGGTGGAGGTTGTGGACCACAAGCTGTCGTCTCTCGCCGGCAAGCTAACCTTGCAATCGGCCGACGGGACAGCACTTGAGAGCCTCGAGATAGATGCGGTGGAAAATCTTCACACTGTCACCCTAGAACGCTCCCAGCCTGTTGGTTTCGGCCAGGCAGACCGGCTGCGGCTGGTTTACGAAGGGCAAGACGCCCGCCTGGAGCGCTCCGCCGCCGTTTTCCCCGTGTCGCAGCAGGAAGCCGTGACGTGGGAGCGGCTTGACGGAGAAGCGGGAGAGCTTCTGCGCTTGGGCAACGGCATTATGACACTGGACGTTTCGCCGGCTTTTGGCAGCGCCGCCCATTCTCTCGTCTATCAAGGCCGGGAATGGCTGCACAGCTCCTATCCGGCTCCCGGCCCCCGCTCCTGGTGGAACCCCTGGCTGGGCGGTTTGGGAATGGATGTGGACGGAATGTCTCCTTTAAGCCAGCATCAGGAGGCCCGCAGCGCCGACTTTGTGCAGCTTGAAGACAGCTGCGGCAACAGCTGGTCCGGCATCCGGCTCCGCCTCCAAGTGGAGCATCATGAACGGAACCGCGGCTTGATCGTGGACCAGTATTATCTAATGCTGCCGGGAGCCCCTGTGCTGGCAAAGGTTAACCGGGTCATCAACCTGACCGGACTGGGTCATCCGAAGCTGCAGATTATGGACCGGAGCTTTTTCCGGCCCGGTGCCGCTCATGACACGGGCTGGACCCAGAAGGAGGACAGGATTACCTTCAAGCTCGGAACCAGTGAGGATGAATGGAAGATGAACGGTTATTTTGCCCTTGGCTCCACAGAGCATGGGGACCTGCTTCAAGCGGCCTTCAACCCGGAAAGCACAAACGGATTTGTCTATTTCAACAATCAGCTCCTCACCCAGGGGGTTGCGCATAATTTGCTTCTTTCCGATGGGGAAACAAAATGGACCAAGCCGGTTTTCTATATTTTAGGGCGGGAGCAGCTTGTTCCGGAGGAGCTTGCAGCGCTTACCCGGCTGTGCTTTACCGTAAAGGAGGAATAGCACTGCATGCCAATTATCGACATCCACATCCACCTGTCGAATATTGAAAGCTTCCGGCAAACGGCTAACCAGCTTTCCTTCGTGGATTATTCGGCAGAGGGTTTGCAGCGGGAATTTGAACAGAATGACGTTGTGCTGGGAGTCGGTATGGGGG
>JAEWAA010000268.1 GCA_023391955.1 Bacillota bacterium
AGGCAATGCCGCATACCACGAACAGGGAGGCGCCGGTATTCACGCCAAGAATACTCGGGTCGGCAATGGGGTTGCGGGTGACGGACTGCATCAGGGCGCCGGACACGCCCAGAGCCGCACCGCTTAACAGGCTGAACACCGTCCGGGATATCCGCTTGCGGACAATATTGGCCCCGTAGGAGTCCACATCGGGATGGAACAATCCGTCCATCAGCTCTTTCCAGCCCAGCAGCCGGGAGCCCAGGACCAGTGAGGCAAGCACGCATACCCCCACCAAGATCAGGCTGGCCACGAGGACCAGCGGGAAATGCTTGGGGATATGCGGGCTTGCCCATTTGGTTTTGGAAGCGGACGGGCTGCTCATGGGAGCTTCTTGATGGCTCCGTCGATCAAGGCCAGGTAATCATCGATGGTATAGGCAATGGACAGCGGGTTGGGATTGCCGGAGGCGGCCAAGGCGGTGCCGTTGCCGATAAATACCACGGAGCCTCTTTGGATAGCTGGAATTTTGCTCAACAGGGAGTCCGCCTTAACAGCTTGATACAGGTCCTCGCCGCCGTAGCCGATGATGATGTCGGCATCGTTAAGGACGTCCGCATTTTCCGCGCTCAGGTTCAGGGAATATGCAGTAGGGTTCGTAATTTTGCTGGTCACACTCTCGGGATAGGACATACCCAGCTCGATCAGGAATGCACCGCGCGGGTCAACAGGCGTGTACACATGCAGCTTGGACATATCCTTGGCGGAGAAGTTCACCCAAGCCACCTTTTTGCCCTTCATTTGAGGGTACTTGGCGGCTTTTTCTTGAATCAGGGCTTCCGTATCCTTAATCAGCTTCTCGCCTTCGGCCTTCATCCCCATGCCGGTGGCGTTATACAGCACCTGATCCCGCCAGGTGGTGGACCATGCTGTGGTTTGGTAAGGCACAACCGGAGCGATTTTGCTGAGGATCTCGTAATCCTCCTTGGTGATGCCGGAATAAGCGGCAAGAATAACATCCGGGTTGGAGTCGGAGATGGCCTCGAAGTCCAGACCGTCCGTATCCTGGAAGATATTCGGCTTGTCCACGTTAAGCTCCTTGAGCTTCTTGGCGGTCCAGGGCAGCAGTCCGCTGTTATCCTGTACACCGAAGTTGGCGGCCGAGAAGCCTACCGGCACCACACCCAGAGCAAGAACAACATCATGGTTGGCCCATTGGATGGTGGCTACACGCTCAGGCTTCTTGGGGATGGTGGTTTCGCCGAATGCATGCTTGATCACAATGGGATATTGGGTGGTATCCTTGGGAGCTTGGCTGGCTGCAGGCGCCGGGCTGCTGCTTGCAGCCTGGGACGGGGCAGGGGAGGAGCCGGATTGCTGGGAGGCGCAGCCTGCCAGCAGGGCCATGACCATAGCTGCGATGAAGAGTACCTTAACGGAAATGTGCTGCTTCGTGTTCATTCTCATATCCTTCCTTGTTGCATCATGTATTTTTTGAAAAAATAGCCCAATTGATAATGATTCTCGATATCAAATATAAGTTTTATTGCCTTGTATGTCAATAGTATAAATATGCGTTTGTACCCTCGTTTTCACCACTGGTAACGGCCAACAGGTCACGACGGATTCTAACGGCGGTGGGAGTCCTTATTTCAGCGAAAACGCCACTTGAAAAAATCTAACGGCGGCCACGGCCGCTATTTGGGTAAAATTCCTCGTGACAAGCCTTATTTTAGGCTAATAACGTCTGCTGCTTCCGTTAGATTTAGCGGCACTCTGTTTTGGGGCAAATAACGTCTCTCACCGCCGTTAGAAATACAACCACCTGCGGATTAAAGCAGATGGAGCTATTTTTATAATTACATTAGTAACTTATATAAGTTTATGATATAATTCCTGCATGGAACCTAACACAACCCCCAAAAAGCTGGATGTCACTGCGTTTGCTTTGGTTTTTGAGGAATTGACCCGGATCATTATCCGGCTGCCTTCGGTTGAGAAGCTGAGCTTTACCACTCTTTCCGTTCTGCATACTCTATCCCGGAAGAGCCCCATGCGGCTGACGGAGCTGACTGCCAATGAACAGGTGACGCAGTCCGGCATTACCCAATTGGTCACCCGGCTGGAGCGGGACGGACTGGTGGAGCGCAAGCCTGATCCCACGGACGGCCGGGTGGTGCTGGTGCATATTACGGCGAAGGGTGCGGACATTATTGATTCCCGCCGGCTGGACCGGATTGCACAGCTTTCAACCTTTATGGAGGGACTTACCCGGGAGGAGAAGGAGACGGTGGCCGCTGCCCTGCCCGCTTTAAGAAAGCTGGGGGAACTGGGCAACAGGGCAAGGACGTAACTGGCGTAAAAGGAGGAGACTTACTATGAACGCTGCTTTTTGCGGATTGCAGTCCACCCCGGTCCATATCCCGGATGATGTGCTTGCGGATCTGCAGCACCGCCTGCGCTCCACCCGGTGGCCCATGGATGCCGGCAATGAGGACGGATTCTACGGGGTAAACCGCCATTATCTGGAGGAACTTGTCCGGTACTGGATAGAGGAATTCGATTGGCGCAAGGCGGAGCAAGCCATCAACCGTTATGAGCATTATCATGTTCATGTGGATGGGGTGCCGGTACATTTTATGCGGAAGCCTGGAGTGGGGCCTCATCCGGTGCCGTTGATTCTGTCCCATGGCTGGCCGTGGACGTTCTGGCACTGGGCCAAGGTGATTGACCCGCTGGCCGATCCCGGCGCATTCGGAGGTGATCCGGCGGAGGCCTTTGACGTTATCGTGCCTTCTTTGCCCGGGTTCGGATTTTCAGTACCGCTGCCCCACAACCCGGATATGAACTTTTGGAAAATCGCCGAGCTGTGGCACACGCTGATGACAGATACTCTGAGCTTTCCCAAATACGCGGCGGCGGGCTGCGATGTGGGGGCTCTGGTGACCGGACAGCTGGGGCATAAATATGCAGAGGAGCTGTATGCGATCCATATCGGGTCTGCGCAAAAGCTGGATTTTTTCAACGGGGAGCGCGCCTGGGATTTTGCCGGAGGGCGGCCTGTTCCTGGCGGGATTCCGGAGCAGATAAGGGCACAGATTCTGGAGCTGGACCGCCGGTTTGCCTCCCATCTGGCCGTGCATGTGCTGGACTCCGGAACACTGGCTTACGGGCTCAGCGATTCTCCGGTGGGGATGCTGGCGTGGATTCTGAAGCGGTGGATGAAATGGAGCGACAATAAAGGGGATTTAGAGTCCGTCTTTACAAAGGACGATCTGCTGACCCATGCCACCATCTTTTGGGCCAACAACGCCATTGAAACCTCCATGCGGATATACGCCAACAACAACCGCTACCCGTGGACACCCTCCCATGACCGCTGGCCGGTTATTGAGGCCCCTACAGGGATCACCTTTGTCGGCTACGAAAATCCGCCAGGCATTTCTACGGAGCAACGGGTGCAGCATTTTCTGGATAGTGACCGCGCCGCCTGGTATAACCATGTGAACATTGCCGCGCATGAAGAGGGAGGGCATTTCATCCCCTGGGAGGTCCCGGAGAAGTGGGTGGAGGATCTGCGCCGCACTTTCCGGCACCGTAGATAGACAGTTAAGCCATCCTGTGGAGGATGGCTTTTTTGTGTCATGAACCGCATGGATTTGACAAAAATTACGTTTAGGGGTTATCTGGAGAATATAAAGGAAATCATGGGAGGGGGATGTCAGGTGCTCGGGTTCATCGCCAGTGATTTCCGGTCAATGGCCTGGGGCTGCTGCTCCAGCCAGCCGTATTTCACCATGATGTCATAGCAGATTGCACCTGCCTGCAAGGCATGGTTGGCTACATGTTTGTAGTTGAGAACGATGTCGGACCGGAGACTGGCCCCAACGGCCGCGCCATAATAAGAAAGGGCCGTATTGACCAAAAAAGCAGCGTGGAACATGATCAGCTTGTCCGAAAACGGGCTGACCCGGGAATCCGTAATTTCATCATCCCACCGCTGTGGCGCAACCAGATCATCCTGCCGGAGCAGCTGGTCGAAGCTGTCGGCATCCTGTCCGGCCAGCTTCACATTCTTCAGCAGGAAGTCGCGGACATCCTCATTGGATGCCACCTGGCTGAAGGCCAGACTGAGGGTGCGGACAAGGCCAGTTTTTTTGGAGTTGAAAATCAGATTGCTGATTTCCGAGGAATCCAACGGCCGTTTCTCTCCGAGAAGATTGGACAGGATCCCTGTGGTCTGGATGAATTCCACTCCCTGGGGAGAGGGAATGGAGGGCAGACCGGAGAATTTGGGCTGCGTCCGGGCCAGGACCATGATTTGCTGGAATAATTTCTTGGCGGTAACGATGCATTCCAGGAAGTGGTCCTGTAGGTCCTCCCGCTCACAGCATGAAAGGGCCAGGCTGTATGCGGTCAGCCCGTGTATCGTCATGACGTAGGTGTAGAACAGCAAAAACGGATCGGAAAAAAGGCGGGGAGCCTGAAGATTGACATCACTTTCGGTAAAACCCAGGGGTAGCTGAAAGTGCGCGTCATTCAGGAATCCGGATATTTGGGACACATGGCGTTCCGACGATTCCAGGGCGAATTGCAGGACCGGCTTAATTTTTTTGTCCTCTACAATGGTAAGAAAATATTTATAGACGCAAATGGCCATGGTGTCCCCGGTATGCTGATGCCACAGTGCAGATATTTCGGCGGCCGATAGAAGCTTCTTTTCCGTGCTTTCTGAAAACAGATGAATCCCTCCCATAGACAAGCGTTGCTTAATACCTATTTTGTGGAAAATGGAATGAAATATGTATGCATGAACCAGTTTGTGCTGAGGCGGGTTTGCTGGCAAGCCGTAGTGGATGTGTTGCTTATGAGGAGGATGGAAAAATGGCAGGAACCTGGTTTTACGGCGGACGCACCCCTTATCCCGGACAAGGGGATCAACCGGTATCCGTCTATTGTGAGGAAGGCAGAATCCGGGCAGTAGGCACGGACCGGGAGCTTGAGCTCTTAGTGGCCGGGAGGAATACGGAGCGTGTAAATCTGGACGGGGGTTATGTGCTGCCCGGCTTGACCGATTGCCATATGCACCTGTCCATGCAGGGCATGAAGCTGGCGGCGCTGGATTTCAGCGGAGCTTCCTCCAAGGAGGAGATGCTGGGACTTCTGAAGCAGCGGGCGGACCGAACACCGCCGGGTGAGTGGATTCTTGGCCTCAATTGGAACGAGAATGCCTTCCAGCCGGCGGTGGCGCCGACCCGGGATGAGCTGGACGCTGTAACCACCCGGCATCCGGTGCTGCTTACCCGTGTCTGCTATCATTCCATGCTGGCGAATACCGAGGCCTTCCGGCGAGCCGGTGTAAGAGAGGATACGGCGGACCCGGCGGCCGGCTCCTTCGGGCGGGATGAGGCGGGAGTATTAAACGGCCGCATCTATGAGGATGCAGGAGCGGTGTTTCAGGCTGCTGTGCCGGAACCGGATTATGCGGAGAAAAAAGCCAACATCCGCCGGGCGGCGCAATATGCGCTGTCCCTGGGGCTTACGGCAGTTCATACGGATGATCTCCGTTATCTAGGGCAGGTAGACACTCTTCTGCGGATCCATCGGGAGCTCCGGGAGGAGGGGATTCTCCTGCGCACCCACCAGTTGGTGAATTTTTCGCATCTGGCAGAGGCCAGGGCTCTGGGTCTGGGGGCAGGCAGCGGCAGCGAGTGGCTGCGGATCGGGGCGGTGAAGGTGTTCGCAGACGGTGTGTTGGGCGGGCGGACGGCTTGGCTGAGTGAGCCTTATGCCGACGCGCCGGGGCAATCCGGCTATCCGATCCATACGCCGGAGGCCTTCGCCGCCATTGTCCGGGAGGCGAGGGGGGCCGGGTTCCCGGTGGCGGTTCATACTATCGGCGATGCTGCAGTGGATTTGGTGCTGGCGGAGCTGGAGCGCCAGCCGCTTCCGGAGGCGGCCGGGCTGCCTGACCGGCTCATCCATGTGCCGGTGCTGCGCGGTGAGCAGCTGGCCCGGATGAGTCGGCTGCGGCTTGCCGCCGATATCCAGCCGCCATTCGTCACCGGCGACTACCCGTGGGTGCTGGAGCGGCTGGGGCAGCGCGCCGTCCACCGTTATGCATGGCGGACGCTGCTCTCCGCCGGCATCCCCTGCGGCGGCAGCAGCGATGCGCCAATCGAGCCGTTGTCGCCGCTTTACGGGCTCTACACTGCCGTGGCCCGCCGCAAGCCCGGCGAGACCCATTCCGGCTACGAGTCCGGGGAGAAGCTGAGCCTGGCGGAGGCCATCCGCTTGTACACCTACGGCAGCGCCCAGACTGCGGGGGAGGAGCAGGAG